>JAEYPG010000163.1 GCA_023410975.1 Pseudomonadota bacterium | reverse complement strand
GCTTCCTGGCCGAAGACAACACCCGTTTTGGCGTGAACATCGTGATGTACGCGCTGACCCACTGATTCCCCACAGGTGATGCAATGAACGCCCCCGCTTCCGAACTCGATGCCCTGCTGCCGCGGCTCGGCGAACTGCGCGATGCGCTGGCCCAGGCCGTCGTCGGCCAGGCCGACGTGGTCGAGCAGCTGCTGATCGGCCTGCTCGCCGGTGGCCACTGCCTGCTCGAAGGCGCGCCCGGGCTGGGCAAGACCCTGCTGGTGCGCTCGCTCGGCCAGGCGCTGGAACTGCAGTTCCGCCGCGTGCAGTTCACCCCCGACCTGATGCCCAGCGACATCCTCGGCACCGAGCTGCTCGAGGAAGACCACGGCACCGGCAAGCGTGCGTTCCGCTTCCAGAAGGGCCCGGTGTTCACCCACCTGCTGCTGGCCGACGAGCTCAACCGCACGCCGCCCAAGACCCAGGCCGCATTGCTGGAAGCGATGGCCGAGCGCACCGTCAGCTACGCCGGCACCACCTATACGCTGCCGTCGCCGTTCTTCGTGCTCGCCACCCAGAACCCGATCGAACAGGCCGGCACCTACCCGCTGCCCGAAGCCCAGCTCGACCGTTTCCTGCTCCACGTGCGCGTCGATTACCCGAGCGAGCAGGAAGAGCAGGACATCCTGGCGCAGACCACCGGCAGTGGCAGCGGCAAGGTGCCGAAGGTGATGGACGCCGAGGCGGTAAAGACCCTGCAGGCGGCGGTGCGGCAGGTGCATGTCGGCCCGGACCTGCTGGCCTGGATCACCCGGCTGGTGCGCGCCAGCCGTCCTGGCGAGGGCGCACCGCCGCAAATCAACCACTGGGTGAAGTGGGGCGCCGGCCCGCGTGCCGGGCAGTCGCTGGTGCTGGCGGCCAAGGCACGGGCGCTGCTGCACGGGCGCCTGGCCGCCACCCGCGACGACGTCACCGCGCTGGCCGCGCCGGTGATGCGCCACCGCCTGCTGCTTTCGTTCAATGCCGAGGCCGAACAGGTCAATGCCGACCAGGTGGTCGCCGCGCTGCTGTCCGCCATGCCCTACCCGGCCTGAGTTCCCGTCTGTCGTGAGCACCGCCGCGCCGCTGGTTCCCGCCGAGGTCCGCAACCGCCTGAAGGCGTTGCGGCTGGTGCCGCGCCGCGCGTCCGGCAGCCACGGCATCGGCCAGCACGCCAGCCGCAGCCGCGGCGCCGGGCTCGAATTCGCCCAGTACCGCGCCTACGAGCCGGGCGATGAGCTGCGCCAGGTCGACTGGAAGTTGTACGCACGCTCGGACCGGTTCTTCGTGCGCGAGTCCGAGCGCGAAAGCCCGATCACGGTGTGGCTGCTGCTCGATGCCAGCGCCTCGATGCAGCAGGCCGACCGCACGCGGCCGCAATGGAGCCGCCTGCACGCGGCGCGATCACTGGCCGCCTGCGTGGCCGAGCTGGCGCTGGCCCAGGGCGACCGCTTCGGCCTGGCGGCGATCGGTGGCGATGGCCTGCAACTGCTGCCGGCCGGCCAGGGACTACGCCAGCGCGACCAGCTGCACCTGCAGTTGCAGCGCGTGCAGGCCAGCGGCCAGTGGCCCGAAGCCAACACGCTGCGGCCGCTGTGGGAGCGCGTGGCGGCTGGCGACCTGGTGTTCGCCATCGGCGATGGTTTCGAGCCCGGTTTCGTCGAACTGCTGGAGCGGCTGTCGGCCGCACGCCGCGAGGTGGTGTTCGCGCAGCTGCTGACCGCCGAGGAACGCGACTTCCCGTTCGATGCCGGCTACCGCTTCGTCGATCCGGAAACCGACCGCGAGCTGCGCGGAGATGGCCGTGCGCTGCGCCAGGATTACCTGCGCCGCTTTGGCCAGGCGCAGGCGCAACTGCAGGCGCGGCTGCATGCGGCCGGCGTGGTGCAGGCCACCGCGTATCTCGACCAGCCCATCGATACCGTGCTGCAGGCGCTGTACGCACGCCGGGGCGCGCGATGAGCCTGTCGCTGTTGTTCCCGGCCGGCCTGCTCGCGCTTGCCGCGTTGCTGCTGCCGATCCTGCTGCACCTGCAGCGGCGCCCGCCCGAGCAGGTGCTGCCGTTCGCTGCGCTGCGGTGGCTGGGCCTGCAGGCACGCCCCAGCCGCAAGCTGCGCCTGCAGCAGTGGCTGTTGCTGCTGGTCCGCCTGCTGTTGCTGGCCACCCTCGCCCTGCTGCTGGCCGGCCCGCTGCTGCACGGCCTGCGTGGTAGCGCGCACCCGGTGCGCGCCGTGGTGCCGGGGCTGTCACCGTCGCCGGCCGACGACAGCCATCGCGATGTGTGGCTGGCCGAGGGCTTCCCGCCAATCCAGCCCGGGCAGCCGGCGCCGGATCGCGACCAGCCGGTAAGCAGCCTGCTGCGCCAGCTCGATGCCAAGCTGCCGTCCGGTGTCGCCCTGCAGGTGCAGGTGCCGGCGCGCCTGATGGGGGTGGACGGACAGGTGCCGCGGCTGTCGCGGCCAGTGGACTGGCAGGTGCAGCCTTCTCCGGAAGAAGCACCCGCGCCGCAGGAAGCCGCGTTGCCGCGCCTGGTGATCCGCCACGATCCCGCCCATGCCGACGCAACGCGCTGGCTGCGTGCAGTCGCGCTGGCCTGGCAGCCGGAGGAGGCGGCCGACGTCGCCCCCACTGACGTGCCGGTCACGGCAGCCGATGCCAATACCGTGATTGCCTGGCTCAGCGAGGCACCGCTGCCGGATGCACTGGCCTCACATCCGGGCGTGGTGCTGCTCGCCACGCCGCCACCCTCCAGCGCGCGCGTGCTGCTGGACAACGGACAGGGCCGCGCCCTGCTGGTGGCCGGTGATGCCCCCGGCCGGCTGCACTGGGCACTGCCGCTGACGCCGGCCAGCGCACCGCTGCTGCTCGAGGCCGAGTTCCCGCAGCGCCTGCAGCAGGCCGTAC
>JAEYPG010000116.1 GCA_023410975.1 Pseudomonadota bacterium | reverse complement strand
GTCCTGCGGCCAACGCCGAGCCGTGGGCGGGTCCGCGGTCCCGTCCCCTGTCTGGCTCACGCGCCGCCGGGGGCGGGCGGGCGGCCGGCGCAGCCGTCGCGATAGCCGCGCCCCGCGGCCGCGTGCTGCAGGTCGGCACTGCCGGCCAGCGCCATGAATGCCCGGTGGCGCACGAGGTCGTCGGTGTCCCCGAGGAAAAAGCGCCTCAGGCCCTGCCTGTAGCCGGCACCGTAGTGGCCCATGTACTGGGCCAGGCGCATGCGCCGGGTGAACTCCTCTGCAAACATGTTCTACCTCGCCTCTTCGGACGTGCAAGGCTTGAACGGGTCTGCTGCGGGATGAGTTGACGCCAGCGGCCGCGAGCCGTCCGCGAAGACGCCCGGGGCTGCCGGCGCTCAGGTGCCGTTCGGCTTGACCTGCGCGGCAGGACGCATCGTGATCGCGTTGAAGGGACAGCGCGCCTCGCACCGGCTGCAGCCGGTGCAGGGCCCGGCCTCCACCAGCACGGCGAACTTCGTCCACCGCTCGGTATGGAAGCCCAGCACGTGCACCGGGCAGACCGCGATGCAGCGGCCGCAACCGGTGCAGCGGGCCGCGTCGATGTCCGGCAGGGGTGCTTTCGGGGGCCGCACGCGGACCTCGCACGCCGGCGCGGGTGCGGTGGAGGCGGCGGGGTCGTCAGGCGGCGGCATGGCCTGAATCATCGCGTGCTTGGCATCGGTGCTGGCGTGGGGGCCGGGCGCTCAATGTTCGATCTTCACGCCCCAACGGAATGCCGCCTGCGCCACGACCCCCGCGCCCACCAGCACCAGCGCGGCGGAAACGCCGTGGTCGCTGCCCAGGCCCGCCAGCGCGCTGCACAGCGCGCCGATGGCCATCTGCGTGAAGCCGTAGAGGCCTGCGGCGGAGCCGGTGAGGCGCGGATCGACGCTGATGGCCTTGGTGGACACGGCCGGGCTGCATAGCCCGGCGCCCATCGCATAGAACCCCATGAGCACGGCCACGCCCCAGGCCGACGGCTGCGCCATCCACAGCATGGCCAGCAGCAGCACGGTGGCGCAGGCCAGGCTCAGCGCGCTGCCGTGGCGCATGAGCCGTGCCTGGTGCAGCCGGCCTGCCAGGCGCCCGGCCAGCAGGTTGCCGATCGACATGCCGATCACGGGGGCCATCAGGTAGTAGCCCACCTCGTGCAGCGGGCGGTGCAGGCGCTCGCCGAAGATGAAGGGCGCCGCCGCCACGAAGGCGTAGAAGGCCGTGGTGGAGCAGCCGCCGCCGAGCGTGCAGGCCACGAACAGGCGTGAGCGAAGCAGCGTGCGGGCATCCGCGAGCAGCGAGGGCCGCTGCGCAGGAGCCGGCAGCGCCGCCGGCCGGGTCTCGGGCAGGCGCAGCCACACGGCCGCCAGCGCCAGCGCGCCCAGCAGCACGAAGCACGCGCAGACCCAGCGCCAGCCCAGTGTGCTCACCACTGCAGAGCCCAGCAGCGGCGCGATGCCCGGTCCGACCAGCGTGATGAGGCCGAGGGTCGCCAGCCGCTGCAGCGTCTCGGTGGTGCCAGAGGTGTCGCGCACGATGGCGCGTGCCAGCAGCAGCCCGGCGCAGCCGCCAAGCGCCTGCAGCAGCCGCGCACCGAGCAGCACCTCTACCGTGGGCGCCCACAGGCACGCCAGCCCGGCCGCGGTGTAGAGCGCCAGCCCGGCCAGCAGCGTGGGGCGGCGGCCGAAGCGGTCCGACAGCGGGCCGTAGAGCAGTTGCCCGAAAGCCAGCCCCAGGATGTAGAGACTGATGGTGGACTGTGCCGCCGCCGGCGTGGCGTGCAGCTCGCGCGCCACCAGCGGCAGCGCCGGCACGAACATGTGCATCGCCAGCGTGCCGCCGAAGGTCACGAGCACCAGCAGCCACAGCGGCGGGGAAGGGTTTCGCAGCGGGCTCATCGGGCTTGCGCCGCTGCGTCGGCCAGCGCCGCTTCGAGTGCGGAGAAGACGCGCAGCACGGCCTCGAGGTCGTCCTTGGCGGCCGTCTTGAACAGCCGCCGGCGCAGCTGGATCAGCGCGTCTTCCAGACCCTGTGCGCATTCCTGGCCCGCGGGCGTCAGGCGCAGGATGCGCGCGCGGCGGTCCTGCGGGTCTTCCTCGCGCTGCACGAGCCCGCTTTCCACGAGCTGGTCGATCACGCGCACCAGCGATGACGGCTCGATCTCCAGCGCCTCGGCCACCGCACCCGGGCGGGCGCCGTCCGGGGTGCGACCGATCACCACCACCGGCCAGGCTGTCGCATGCGACAGCCCGAAGCCGGCCGCTACCTGGTCCGCTGCCGCGCGATAGGCCCGCGACAGCCGCAGCACGCCTTGCGTCAACTGGCGCAGCATCAAGTCATTACTTCGCATGCGAAATAATAGCCTACTAATTTTTCAGGCGAAAGCGCAGTGCCTTCCACGGGCTGCGGCCGCCAGCTCGCAGCCGCATGAGCCGGATCGAAGCTCACCGCCGAGGGGCTGTGCCCCGGCACCACCATAATGGTCTTCGCCCGTCTGGGCAGGTGTAGTGCTTGCTGGGTAGGCTCCGAAGCTGTCGTGCAGACGGCTGTATCGCGCGAGCCGCTGTCCGTGCCGGACCTGCCGCGCTGCTGACCGATGGATGAATCCATGTCGAGTGTTGCAGGAGCCGCGCGTGACGATGTGCGCGCGTCGATCTTTGTGGGCGAAAGCGAGATGGCCCGGCTCATGCGGGCCTTTGATTGGGAAACCTCTTCCCTGGGGGCGCCTGAGCGGTGGCCCGAGGCGCTCAAGGTGGCGGTGCGGCTGCTGCTGACATCGCGCTTCGAGATGTGGCTGGGCTGGGGGGCTGACGTCGCCTTTCTCTACAACGACGCCTACCGCCCGACCCTGGGTGCCAAGCATCCGCGCTCGCTGGCCATGCCCACGCGGGAGCTGTGGGCCGAGATCTGGGACGACATCCAGCCGCGATTGCGCGCGGTGTACGAGCGTGGCGAGGCGACCTGGGACCGTGCGCTGCCGTTGATCGTGCACCGCAACGGCTATCCGGAGGAGACTTACCACACCTTTTCCTACAGCCCGCTGTTCGGGGACACGGGCCGGGTGGAGGGCGTGTTCTGCGCCGTCACCGAGGAAACCGAGCGCATCGTCAACGAGCGCCGGCTGGCGCTGCTGCGCGAGCTGGCCTCGGCGCTGGCCGCGGCCGACACGAACGGCCAGGTGCTGGCAGCGGGTGAACGCCAGCTCGCCACCGACCCCAAGGACCTGCCGTTCTGCCTGGTCTACCTGTTCGCCGGCACGCAGGGCGAAGCCGAGCTGGCCATCGCCACGGGCATTGCGCGCGACAGCGATCATGGGCCGCGGACACTACCCGCCCGCGGCGGGGTGTGGGAGCTGAGCGGCATCTGGAGCGGCGACGCCGGCGCAGTGGTGAGCCTGGCGCAGCGGCCGGATCTGCCCATGGGCGCCTGGGACCGCTCACCCGTGCAGGCGGCGCTGGTGCCCGTGCTCGGGCAGGGCTCGGAGCGGCCGCTGGGCGCCATGGTGGTCGGCCTCAACCCCTACAGGCCCTTTGACGAGGACTACCGCGGCTTCCTGCGGCTGCTGGCCGACCAGATCGCCTCGCGCCTGGCCAGCGCCCAGGTGTACGAGAACGAGCGCCGGCGCTCGCAGTCGCTGGCCGAGGCCGTGCGGCTGCGCCAGGAGGCGGCGCAGGCACTGCAGTTGGCCAACGAGCAGCTGAGCTCGGAAGTGGCGCTGCGCACCCAGGAGCGTGACCGGCTGCAGCGGCTGTTCCAGCAGGCGCCAAGCTTCATGTGCCTGCTCGAAGGTCCGCAGCACGTCTTCCGGCTCGTCAACGAGGCCTACCTGCAGCTGGTCGGGCACCGGGACCTGATCGGCTTGACGGTGCGCGAAGCGCTGCCCGAGGTGGCGGGGCAAGGCTTTTTCGAGCTGCTGGACCGGGTCTACGAGGGCAAGCAGCCCTACGTCGGGCGCGACCTGGCGGTGCAGTTGCAGCGCAGGCCCGGCGCGCCGCTGGAGCAGCGCCACGTGCACCTGGTGTACCAGCCGATCATGGGGGCGCAAGGCGAGGTCGTGGGCATCTTCGTCGACGGCTTCGACAACACGCACCAAGTGCAGGCCGAGACCGCGCTGCAGCGGCTCAACGAGACGCTGGAGCAACGCGTGGCACAGCGGACCCGCGACCTCGACGAGGCGATGGAGCAGCTCAAGCGAGAGTCGCAGGAACGCGAGGCCGTGCAGGCGGCGTTGCGCCAAGCCCAGCGCATGGAGTCCCTGGGCCAGCTCACGGGCGGCGTGGCCCACGATTTCAACAACTCGCTGCAGGTCATCAGCACCAACCTCCACCTGCTCTCGCACCTCGTGGGCGACCATGCGATGGCACAGAAGTGCGTGCGCAGCGCCCTGTCGGGCGTCAACCGGGGCGCCAAGCTGGCCTCGCAGCTGCTGGCCTTCGGACGGCGCCAGCCCCTGGAGCCGCGCGTGGTCAACATCGGACGCTTCGTGCACGGCCTGGAGGACATGCTGCGCCGCGTGCTGGGTGAAGAGATCGAACTGTGCTGCGTCGTGGCGCCGGGGCTGTGGAACACCCTGGCCGACCTGAGCCAGATCGAGAACGCCATCCTCAATCTGGTCATCAACGCCCGCGACGCCATGGGCGGCCATGGCCGCCTCACCATCGAGGCCGGCAACGTGACGCTCGACGACACCTACGCGCGGCTGCACGGCGAAGTCACTCCCGGGCCCTACGTGATGCTGGCCGTCTCCGATACCGGCAGCGGCATGTCGCTGCACGTGCAGGAGCGCGCTTTCGAGCCCTTCTTCAGCACCAAGCCCGAAGGCAAGGGCACGGGACTGGGGCTGTCGATGGTGTACGGCTTCGTCAAGCAGTCCGGCGGCCACGTGCAGATCTACAGCGAGGAGGGCAAGGGCACTTCGGTGAAGCTCTACCTGCCCCGCATGCTGCAGGAGGAGGAAGAGGTCGTGGACACGACGCAGCAGCCGGTGCGCGGTGGCCACGAAGCCATCCTGGTGGTGGAGGACGACGCCGCCGTGCGCGAGGCGGCCGTGGCGCTGCTGGCCGAGCTGGGCTACCGCGTGCTCCAGGCCCGAGACGCCGCCAGTGCCTTCAGCATCATCGACGGTGGCGCGGCGGTGGACCTGTTGTTCACCGACGTGGTGATGCCCGGGCCGATGCGCAGCACGGAACTGGCCCGGCTGGCACGCGAGCGGCTGCCCGGCCTGGGCGTGCTCTACACCTCGGGCTACACCCAGAACGCCATCGACCATGGCGGCCGCCTGGACCCTGGCGTGGAGCTGCTGCCCAAGCCCTACACGCGCGAGGCTCTGGCACGCAAGCTGCGCCACGTACTGGCGCAGCAAGCCCGACGCGGTTGACGAGTCCGCTCGCCTGCCGACAGCCGCTGCGGCTGTGCACTCGCCTTCGGGCATCGGGCGGCTTGCGCGCTACATCCTCGGCGTGGCGTTTGGCGCAGTCGCACCGGCTGGGGAGTCGTCGGGCTGTTCCCTGCAGGGCGGCTGCTGGCCCAGTGCGGACGTCGGCTGCTCCTGCGCCTGCAGCGGGGCGAACAGCCTGATGGACGCTTGCCCGGCGGCGTCGCGCCGCCAGAGCACCGCGGGCTGGTCGTTCGTGGGGTACGTGGGATAAGCCGCGTAGCGGCCGCGCACCTCGTCGACGGCCCGCTCGGCCTGCGCTGCATCCGCGTTCTTCGGTATTCGGACCGAGATCGTGGCCGCGCGGAAACGCTGTCGAGCGCCCACCGAGGCCACGGGCTCGAAGGCGACGGTCAACTGGGAGCCGGCCGGGCCCTTGAGCATGGCGCGTGGCCGCCACGAGTAGCCCGTGTCCACGCACACGGCACGAAGCGAAGCGAGCGCGCGCAGCGCCGGCCCGTTGAACCAGCGCTGCGGCCAGTACGCCAGCACGGTGTCGATGTCCCGCGGCTGGCCGCGCAATGCCCCGGCCAGGCGGCGCTGGCCGCGCGTGCGAGCGGCGTCGCTCGCGGGCGGTTTCACTTCCAGCCAGGGCAGATCCAGCATCGACTCAAGCTCGGCTCCAACACAAACGGGCCCGATGCAGGGCATGGGCATGGCGGCATCCTCGGCGCCGGCCTGCGCGGAAAATGCGAACAGGCCGCCGAGGAACAGGGACGGCAATACAACCTTGGTCATTGGAAAACAGCAGATCTCGGCGCTCCCGTGGCGGGAGCGCGGGCAGCGATCCTACGGGGGATCCAGCCGCACAAGGTAACCGCTGAAGTCGTCCCGCACGCTGCGCGCCGCGGCGAAAGGCAGCATGGTTGCAAACTCATCAAGCCATGCAAAGGGGCAGAGGATGGGCCGCCGGGCCATACTGGCTCAGGAACGGCGGGCGCCGAAGGATGTACATTTGCACAAACATTAAAGCACGCGTCGATTTCTTGAAACCTATGGAGAACAGCCATGAGCCTCACGGGTCGCGCCATGTTCGTGGGCGCAGTCGCCACGGTGGTCGCCGTGGTTGCCTTGCGTTGGCGCAGTCAGGATGAAGTTCCGCCGCCCATGCCCGTGCAGCCTGAAGCCGAGGCGGTAGAGGCCGCGCCGCCAGCCGCATCGAGCGCCGCCGAAGCGAGCCCGGCAGCGTCGCAGCCGGCACCGGAGGTGCAGGTCGAGGTGCCCGCCGCCGCGGCGCCCTTGGCCGGACAGGAGGACATCGCCTCGGCGCTGGTCGAGCTGCTGGGCCGCAAGGCCGTCCTGACCTTCTTGCAGACGGACGACTTCGCGCGGCGCTTCGTTGCGACCATCGACAACCTGGGGCGCACCCATGCGCCGTCCCGACTGTGGCCGCTCAATCCCACGGGCGGGCGCTTCACGGTGGAGGAGCGCGAGGGGCGCACCTTCATCTCCGCCGATAACGCCCTGCGCTACACGCCCCTGGTGCTGCTGGCGGAGACCGTGAGCGTGGAGCGCGCGGTGGACCTCTACGTGCGGATGTACCCGCTGCTGCAGCGCAGCTACGAGGAGCTGGGCTATCCAAAGGGCTACTTCAACACCCGGCTGCTGCAGGTGATCGACCAGCTGCTGGACACGCCGGCCGTCGACGATCCGATCCCGGTGCAGTTGACCGAGGTGAAGGGGCCCATACCGTCCACGCAGCCGTGGGTGCGCTACGAATTCGCGGACCCGGCACTGGAGGCGCTGTCGGCCGGACAGAAGATGCTGCTGCGCACCGGGCCGGTGAACGAGCGCCGGCTCAAGGGCAAGCTGCAGGAGATCCGCAAGGAACTGGTCAAGCGGGCTGGGGAGCGATAGGTCACGGTGGATACCTTCGAACAATTCTTTGCCGCCACGGAGCTGGGCTGGCCGCTGCTGTTGGCCCTGGCCTGGCTGGTGGGCGAACTGGGGCACCGCTGGACGAAGCTGCCGCGCATCAGCCTGTACGCCCTGGTGGGCTTCGCCTGCGCGCAGCTCGGAGGCACGCTGCTGCCTGCGGCGGGCGACGGCACGGGCATGCTGCTGGCCAACATCTCGTTCGGCCTGATTCTCTTCGAGTTCGGTTACCGCATCAACCTGCGCTGGCTGCGCATCAATCCGTGGCTCGGCGCCAGCGGCGTGTTCGAAGCCGCGGTGACCGGTATCGCGGTCTACGTTCTGGCGCGCGCATGGGGATCGCCCATGTTCACGTCGCTGCTGCTGGCGTCGTTGTCGATGTCCACCTCGCCGGCCGCGGTGATGCGCGTGGTCAACGAGCAGCGCAGCGCGGGGCAGGTGACGGAGCGGGTGCTGCACCTGACGGCGCTCAACTGCGTGCT
The DNA here is from genome assembly GCA_023410975.1 of Pseudomonadota bacterium. GTDB lineage: Bacteria > Pseudomonadota > Gammaproteobacteria > Burkholderiales > Burkholderiaceae_C > Azohydromonas. The sequence continues at coordinate 3,636 of JAEYPG010000116.1, read as the reverse complement.
CTCGGTGTTCGTGTTCAAGGTCGTCGTCGGCTTCTGGGCCTTCGACACCTCGGGCAACGTGTGGCAGGCGGTGTCCAGCAGCGTGCTGGTGCTGGTCGGGTCGGCGGCGCTTGGCATCGCGTTTGGCAGCGGCATGCCCGCGCTGCTGCGGCGCCTGGGGCCGCTGGGCCGTGACGCGACGGTGGCCTTCGCGGTCGCGGTGATCCTGCTGGTCGGCATCGCGCAGGCATTCAAGCTCTCGCCGCTGCTGGCGGCGCTGGCCTTCGGCCTCGTGGCGCGACATCGCCGGGTGGCGCTCACGCAGACCCAGCGCAACTTTGGCGCGCTGGGCGAGCTGCTCGCGGTGGCCTTGTTCACCTACACCGCCATGGCCGTGGAGTGGCCGCGGGTGATGGCCGGGCTGGGCCTGGCGCTGGCCCTGGTCGCGGTTCGCCTGGCGACCAAGGTGCTGTGCGTCACCGCGCTTGCGCGGGCCAGCGGCATCTCGTGGCGCAAGGGCGCGTTGACGGGCCTGGCATTGACGCCCATCTCCGTGTTCGTGATCCTGCTGCTGGACCAGACCCGTTACCTGGGCATCGACTTGCTCGACCAGCTGGCGCCCCTGGCGGCTGCAACCTTGTTGCTGGAGCTGGCGGGCCCGGCCGTGACGCAATACGCGCTGCGCCGTGCCGGCGAATGCCGTGAACCGGAGGAAGCCTGAGATGCCGCTGGAGAACTTCAAGGCCTCGAAGCCGCTGACGCTGGGCGTCGAGCTGGAGCTGCAGCTGGTGTCCCTGAGTGACTTCGACCTCGTGGAAGCCAGCCCCGACATGCTGGAGCTGCTTGGGCGAGGCAAGTTTCCAGGCACCGTGGTGCCCGAGATCACGGAAAGCATGATCGAGATCTCGACCGACGTGCACTCGCGCCATGCCGGCCTGCTGTCGCAGCTGCACGCGATCCGAGACGCGCTGGTGCACGCGGGCGACATGCTCAACGTGGGCGTGTGCGGCGGCGGCACGCACCCGTTCCAGCAGTGGTCCGAGCGCAGGATCTTTTCCAAGCCGCGCTTCAAGGAGGTGTCCGCGCTGTACGGCTACCTCGCCAAGCAGTTCACCATTTTCGGCCAGCACGTGCACGTGGGCTGCGAGTCGGGCGACGATGCGCTGTTCCTGCTGCACTCGCTGAGCCGCTACATCCCGCACTTCATCGCGCTGTCGGCCTCGTCGCCCTTCGTGCAGGGCAGCGACACGCTCTTCAACTCGGCGCGCCTGAACTCGGTGTTCGCCTTTCCGCTCAGCGGCCGTGCGCCTTTCGTGCTGCGCTGGAGCGACTTCGAGGACGACTACTTCGCGCACATGGAGCGCACCGGCATCGTGCGCAGCATGAAGGATTTCTACTGGGACATCCGGCCCAAGCCCGAGTTCGGAACGATCGAGCTGCGCGTGTGCGACACGCCCCTGACGGTGGAGCGGGCCGCTGCGCTGGCGTGCTACCTGCAGACGCTTTGCCTGAGCCTGTTGCAGCGCAAGGAGCCGCCGCCGGCCGAGAGCGACTACCTGGTCTACAACTACAACCGTTTCCAGGCTTGCCGCTTCGGGCTCGACGGGACCGTTGTGGACCCGAAGACGTATGAGTCGCGCACGGTGCGCGAGGACATCCTAACCACGCTGTCCGAGCTCGCGCCGCACGCGGAGGCCCTGGAGGCGGGCGCCGCGCTCCAACACATCCGCAGCGTCGCCCAGGCCGGCAGCGACGCTTCGTACCTGCGTCGCGAGCACCGCGAGCGCGGCAGTGCCGAAGGGATGGTGGAGGCGGCGATCGAGCGATTTCGGACAGGTACGTCGTAAAAGCGCCACGATCCGGCGCAGCGGACGCGCCGCGGTGACGGATCCATCCCCCGGCTTGAATATCATCCGGCGATGCCCACAGCGCGCAAGAAGACGGCAGGAAAACCGCCGCAGCTTTCCGATAAGAATGAACTGGCCTGGGAGGTGCTCAAGCAGTTCAGGCAGGTCTTCAACGCGGTGAAGACCCATTTCCAGCAGGTTGAAAAGAAGGTCGGTCTGGGAGGCGCGCAGGTGTGGGCGCTCAGCGTGATCCGCGACACGGCGGGCATCCGGGTCAGCGAGCTCGCCCAAGCCATGGACATCCACCAGTCCACGGCCAGCAACCTGGTCAAGGGCCTCATCGAGAAAGGCCTGATCTCAGCGGAACGGGATGGCCCCGACAAGCGGGTCGTGCGGCTCAAGCTTCAGCCGGCAGGCGGCAAGGCGTTGCGTGCGGTGCCCGGTCCCTTCGAAGGCGTGTTGCCCAGTGCCTTGCAGTCCATGGACGTATCGACGCTCAAGCGCCTGCATGCGGACCTGGGCGGCCTGGTCACCATGCTCAATGCGGATGAACACGGCGCCAAGGTACCCCTGGCCGAGATGTGAGCCCGCGGGCTTGCTTCAACGCCCGTCATGGCCGAAGCGCCGCGAGCTGCAGGACCACATGCGCCTGCAGCGTGCAGCAACCAGTTCATTTCCAGATTGGAGTCACCGCCCATGCGTGTCATGAAATCCTGGACCTCCGCCACCGCGGTCTCCGTGGCCTGCGGGCTGTATGCAACGCCAACGTCGCTTTCAGCTGGCCAAGAGATCCAGTACGGTGCCCGTCCCGTGCAGATCGTCTACTGCAGCGACGTGCGCTGCAGCACCAGGGAAGACGGTCCGGACGATGCGCCGTCCATCCAGCTCGAATCCCACTATCCGGCGCATGCCGGCGGCATTCTTCGCGTGGTGGTGGTGTCGGAGCATGACAAGCGCTCGGCGCTGATCGACATGACCGTGGACGTGGAGGCGGACGGCGCGTTCGACGTGCAACTGCCGGTTCACGAGCTTCCCCAGGGCGTGTACGACATCAGCGTGATGGGAGACGCGGGCTTCGTCGCCGAAGGACAGTTCAAGCTTCTCAAGCTCCCCCAGACGCCTCCGGTACGCCGGCGCTGAACCGGTAGGCTGGTCTGCAGGAGCGGCCGTCTTGAGGGGCTCGCCCGCGGACCGGCTCGACCGCCTCCCATTCCGCGCGGGCAGCGCCCTGGCCGGCGATCCAGGCGCGGAAGCGCCGCAAGACCGGCCCGGGCCTTTGGGCGGCGGGCTGAGCCGGGAAGTGGCCGCGTTCGGTCTGCAGGCGGCGGCCCAGGGCGACGACCGGCTGAATGCTTGCCTTTGAAGGCACGCCGCCGGGTTGGACAGAAAATAAGGGTTTCCCCGGGTCTGTGTGATCTGGATCAAATCCTTTTCGCCTCTTATGATCTACCGAACGGTCGGTCGAACATTGCGGTAACGCAAGGCCGGCACTGAAATGCTGTGGCGGCCTTCGGCACCAGCGTGGGCCCCTCTTCGCTGGCGGCTGATCCGCGCCGGGTGGCCCGGCCCCGGAACGGGCCAGCCACATCCCGCGTCGCGGACCCGCCTCCCGAGCAAGCAAGGAGATTCAGCCATGTACACCCAAGCGATGGACACCATGGGCCGAGAGGCCGAGGAGAGGGGGCTGCGCTCCGTCGAGGAGTTTCAGCTGCAGCAGCGCTTCGACGCCAACATCGACGATGGCGGCTTCGTCGAGGCCAAGGACTGGATGCCGGAGAACTACCGCAAGACGCTGATCCGCCAGATCAGC
>JAEYPG010000273.1 GCA_023410975.1 Pseudomonadota bacterium | reverse complement strand
GCTCCGGCGCGTTGCGGCGCTGCGCTGATGCCGTGCCGTCCGTCTCTCCGGCCTTGTCCATGGGCTCGCGGCCCGGCACCGCTGCCGCGCCGGAGGTCGCCGGCAGGGGTTGGCTGCCGTCCTGTGCCGTCGCCGTGGCGGCGTGGCCGCGGTCGGCGGCCGTGGCGCGTTGCGGCGTGGGTGTGGTGCTGGAGGACGCCGGCGGGAGTTGACTGTCGTCCTGAGCCGTCGCCGTAGCGTGGCCGCGGTCTGCGCCCGTGGCGCGTTGCGGCGTGGGTGTGGTGCTGGAGGCTGCCGGCAGGGGTTGACTGTCGTCCTGAGCCGTCGCTGTGGCGGCGCGGCCGCGGTCTGCGCCCGTGGCGCGTTGCGGTATGGGCGCGGCGCCGGCGGATGCCGGCAGGGGTTGATCGCCGTGCCGTACGGTCGCCGAGGCGGCGCGGCTGCGGTCGGTGGCCATGGTGCGTTGCGGCATGGTCGTGGTGCTGACAGATGCCGGTAGGGGTCGGCTGCCGCCTTGAGCCGTCGCCGAGGCGGCGTGGCCGCGGTCGGTACCTGCGGCGCGTTGCGGCGTGGGCACGGTGGTGGCGGATGCCGGCAAGGTTTGACTGCCGTCCCGTGCGGCTGCCGAGGCGGCGTGGCCGCGGCCGGTACCCGTGGCGCGTTGCGGCATGGGCACGGCGCTGGTGGATGCCGGCAGAGGCCGAGCGCCGTTCCATGCGGCTGCCGTGGCAGCAGCATTGCTGTGGGCCGCATCCGTGCCGCTGGCCGGTAGGGCCATCGCGTCGGGAGCCGTTGGCGGAGCCTGCATGCCGCGTTGTGACGCCGATGTGCCGGCCGGGGACCGTGCCGAATCGTCCAGGCCGCGGCGGGGCGTCGCTGCCGCGCCAGGAAGCTGTATCGAAGGGCTGGCGCCGTGGTCGCCGGCCTGCGGCACGGCCTGTAAGGCGGTGCCGCTGCGGTGGGCCAGGGCCTGAGGCGCCGTTTCCTGCGCCGCGACCGCCATGGCGCCGGGGCCGAGGGTGCGCTGGCCCGCCACTGCGGCCGGGGGTGACGCGGCCGCTCCATCCGACTTGGACGCCGTGCCGGATGCCAGCCGCGCCGGTTCGGCAGCGGGCCGAGCGAGCTGCGCCAGCAGCGCCGACACGTCCACCGGTGCCGCGTTGCCCGCGGCGGCATCCGCCGCCGGCGCCATGGCCTCGGGCGGCACCGTGGCATTCGCTTCCGCCGCGGACACCTCCGCGGTGCGTGCAGGGCGTCCGGCGTGGCCGAGCGCGTCCTGTGCCTGCCGTCCGGCCTCTTCCAGGGCTTGCCTGAAATCGCCGTCCGGCCCCGTGTGCGGCGCCTTGGCGCCTTGGCTGCTGCGGCTGTGGACGGCTGCGGCAGCCGTGCTGGGGGAATGAATCAGGGGCTTCATGCCGGAGCTCCGCCGGGGTGGTTCCAAGATCCGTTGGCCGCGCTGCGGCTGGCGGCTTCGTCGTTGCGCTTCTGCTCGCGCTTTTCCTCGATCTGGCGTGCGGCCGCCTGGCGGCGCTCGATCAGCTTGGACACCGCCGCCAGGCGCAGCTCCTGCGCCAGCAGCGCCTCGCGCGCGCGGTCGTACTGCGCCTGTGCCTGCGCGCGCACCTGCTGCTGCTGGTCCACCGCCTGGTGCAGCCGCTCACCGAAGCTCTGATAGCAGTGCAGCAGAGCCGTGTCGGTGCCGCTGCTGCTGAATTGGGCGGTCCAGCGCTGCTGGTACTCGCCACGGTAGCCACCGAGTTGCTCGGCCTGCCGCTGCGCCTGCTCCAGCCGGGCCTGCGCCTGGCGCAGCCGCGACTGGGCCTCGTCGCGCCGGCGCTGCTCATGCTCCCGCAGCACCAGCAAGCTGCTCAAGTTGCTCATGGGGCGGGGACGACGGCGCCGCCTCGGGGGCCGTCGCCATATCTATACGTGTACATCACCGCCAGTGTCCGGCGCGGCATGCCGCGGTGAAGCGCGGAAAAGCCGGGAGAGAGCGGCGCATTCGCCGCGCCGGGGTTCTCAGCCTCCCAGTACCGCCATCAGCTGCTGCTTGCACTGCTCCAGCGGCGCGTACTCGTGCATGCCCTGCTGCAGCAGCTGCATGAGGTGCGGGTGCAGCCGCACCGCCAGGTCCAGCTCCGGGTCGTGGCCGGGGCTGTAGGCGCCGAGCTGGATCAGGTCGCGCGCGCGCCCGTAGCGCGCCAGCAGCTGGCGCGTGCGCCGCGCCGCCTCCAGGTGCGGCTTGTCGGCCACGCTGGTCATCACGCGCGACACCGACTTCTCCACGTCGATGGCCGGGTAGTGGCCGCCCTCGGCCAGCTCGCGCGAGAGCACGAAGTGCCCGTCCAGGATGCCGCGCGCCGCGTCGGCGATCGGGTCCTGCTGGTCGTCGCCCTCGGACAGCACCGTGTAGAAGGCCGTGATCGAGCCCACCCCGTGCAAGCCGTTGCCGCTGCGCTCCACCAGCTGCGGCAGCCGGCTAAAGCAGCTCGGCGGGTAGCCCTTGGTGGCCGGGGGCTCGCCGATGGCCAGCGCGATCTCGCGCTGCGCCTGCGCGTAGCGGGTGAGGCTGTCCATGAGCAGCAGCACGTGCTGCCCGGCGTCGCGGAAGTGCTCGGCGATGGCCGTGGCGTAGGTGGCGCCCTGCATGCGCACCAGCGGCGGCGCGTCCGCGGGCGCGGCCACCACCACCGAGCGGCGCAGCCCTTCCTCGCCCAGGATGTCCTCGATGAACTCCTTGACCTCGCGCCCGCGCTCGCCGATGAGGCCCACCACGATCACGTCGGCCTCGGTGTAGCGCGCCATCATCCCCAGCAGCACCGACTTGCCCACGCCGGTGCCGGCGAACAGGCCCAGGCGCTGGCCACGGCCCACCGTCAGCAGCGCGTTGATGGCGCGCACGCCTGTGTCCAGCGGCTCGCGCACCGGGGCGCGGTCCATGGC
>JAEYPG010000058.1 GCA_023410975.1 Pseudomonadota bacterium | reverse complement strand
CTTGGCACCGGTCTTGGCGACGACTTCGTCGACGCTCACGCCTTCAGCCAGTTCCACCAGCTTGAGGCCGCCTTCGGTCACCTCCAGCACGGCCAGGTCGGTGATGATCAGGTCGACCACGCCGACGCCCGTCAGCGGCAGGTCGCAGGCCGGCAGGATCTTCAGGTCCTCGGTGCCGTCCTTCTTGCGCGCCACGTGCTCCATCAGCACGATCACGCGCGGCACGCCCGCCACCAGGTCCATGGCGCCCCCCATGCCCTTGACCATCTTGCCGGGGATCATCCAGTTGGCCAGGTCGCCCTTCTCGCTGACCTGCATCGCGCCCAGGATGCTCAGGTTGATCTTGCCGCCGCGGATCATCGCGAAGCTCTCGTGCGAGCCGAAGATGCTGGAGCCGGCGATGGTGGTGACGGTCTGCTTGCCGGCGTTGATGAGGTCGGCGTCCACCTCCTCCTCGGTCGGGAACGGGCCGATGCCCAGCATGCCGTTCTCGCTCTGCAGCCACACTTCCTTTTCAGGCGGCACGAAGTTGGCCACCAGCGTCGGGATGCCGATGCCGAGGTTCACGTAGAAGCCGTCCTGCAGCTCGGTCGCGGCCTTGGCGGCCATCTGGTCTTGGGTCCAGGGCATGTTGCTTCTCCTTCAGGCGGCCGGGCGGGTGGTGCGCTTCTCGATGCGCTTCTCGGGATGCGGATTGAGCACCAGGCGATGCACGTAGATGCCCGGCAGGTGCACGGCATCCGGGTCGATCTCGCCGACCTCGACGATCTGCTCCACTTCCACCACGGTGATCTTGCCGGCCATGGCCACGGCCGGGTTGAAGTTGCGCGCGGTGCGGCGGAACACCAGGTTGCCGCTCTTGTCGGCCTTCCAGGCCTTGACCAGCGACACCTCGGGGTTGAGCGAGCGCTCCATGATGTAGGTATGGCCGTCGAACTCGCGTGTTTCCTTGCCTTCTGCCACCAGCGTGCCCACGCCGGTGCGGGTGAAGAAGGCCGGAATGCCAGCGCCGCCGGCGCGCAGTTTCTCGGCCAGCGTGCCCTGCGGCGTGAATTCCAGTTCCAGCTCGCCAGCGAGGTACTGGCGCTCGAATTCCTTGTTCTCGCCCACGTAGCTGGAAATCATCTTCTTGATCTGGCGGGTTTCCAGCAGCTGGCCCAGGCCAAAACCATCCACGCCGGCATTGTTGGAAATGACCGTGAGATTCTTTACGCCGGTGTCGCGCAGCGCGGCGATCAGGGCTTCGGGAATGCCGCACAGGCCAAAGCCACCGACAGCCAGCAGTTGGCCGTCTCTGACGATGCCCTTCAGCGCTTCTGCGGCGCTCGGGTAGAGCTTGTTCATCCGGGGTCTCCTACTTGGAACGGATCGCAATGTACTACTTAACGCATTAAGTAGTTGTTAAGTAGAATTGCCTAAAGCCGATTACGGAGTCATAACAAATGCAATTGCCGCTGCCGAATGCGCCTGAATTGGCACCACTGGACTACCGGACCGCTTTCGACCTGGCGCCTATAGGGCTGGTGATTTCGCGCAATCGGCAGATGCTGGATTGCAACCGCCACATGCTGGCCATGTTCGGGGCGGAGCGGGAGGACTTGGTGGGCCGCTCCTTCGAATTGCTGTACCCGAGCGTTGAGGAGTTCGAGCGTACCGGCCAGCGCATCGTGGCCAGCCTGGACCAGCAGGGCTGGTACGCCGACGAGCGGGTGATGAAGCGCGTGGGCGGGCCGCAGCGCGGCGAGCTGTTCTGGTGCCACGTCTCGGGCCGGGCGCTGGACCCGGCGCAGCCGCATGCCGCGGGCATCTGGAGCTTCGAGGACATGTCCCCGCGCCGGCGCCTGGGCTGCGAGCTGACTGCGCGCGAGCGCGAGATCGCCGCGCTGCTGATCGAGGGCCTCACCAGCAAGCTCATCGGCCGCAAGCTCAACATCAGCCCGCGCACGGTGGACGTGTACCGTGCGCGGCTGATGCGCAAGTACGGCGCCTCGACCACGCCGGAGCTTGTGCACAAGCTGCTGAGCGCGTGAGTCCGATTCCCGTTCGTGCCGAGCCCGTTGAAGGACCTGGCCCGAACAGGCGTCAGGCCATCAGCGCCCTGACCCACTCCGGCAGCGGCACGGAGCGCTTGGTGGCCGAGTCGGCCCAGACCACCTTGGCGCCGCCGCTGGCGGCGATCTCGCCGGGACGGTCCGCGCGCTCCAGCGTGGTGTAGGTCTCGAAGCTGGTGCGCCCCGGATTGGCCACGTACAGCTTGGCCACCAGCTCGCCGGGATATTCCAGCTGCTGCAGGAAGTTGCAGAAGGCGTTGATGACCACCGGGCCGCTGCCGCCGGGGTCGGGCGGCACGCCGTGCGACTGCAGCCACTCCACGCGGATGATCTCCAGGTAGCGGAAGTAGACGGTGTTGTTGACATGGCCCATGGCGTCCATGTCGCCCCAGCGGATCGGAATCCGCATCTCGAAGACGGGCTGCTTGAGCTCGGGCAGGTCGAAGCGCATCGGCAGTAAGCGGAATCAGGACTCGGTCTTGAGCGGCGCTTCCACGCCCAGCTCCTGGGCCAGGCGCAGCACCAGCGCGCGCAGCTCGGCCACCTCGGCACGCAGCGCGGCGATCTCGTCGGCGCGCGCCGGCTTCGGCGCCGCCAGCTCCTCGGCGCTGGCCACGGGCAGCGAGGGCGCGCCGGTGAGCAGCTGCGCCCAGCGCGCCTCGCGGGCTCCCGGCGCACGCGCCAGCCGCACCACGCGCGGCGGCTCCTTCTCGGCCAGCTCCTCCAGGAAGCCTTCCACCGAGGAGGTATCGGCAAAGCGGTGCAGCCGCTCGCTGTTGGCGCGCAGCTCGGCGGCGGTCTGCGGGCCGCGCAACAGCAGCGTGGTCAGCAGCG
>JAEYPG010000022.1 GCA_023410975.1 Pseudomonadota bacterium | reverse complement strand
GTCATGAGCTGCGTCTGGCCGTTGACGTTGACTTCGTACAGGCCCAGCTGCCCAAGCAGCCCGTCGGCCTTGGAGACGTGCACGAAGTCGTCGCCCGAGGTGCCGTTGACGGTGTTGCGGGAGGGGGGCGGGAAGCAGCCGCCGGGACCGATGGACATGGACATGGTGGACTCCTTGGTGGTGGTGCAGCGGCCTGGTGGATGAAGAACTCGGGTGCCGCTGGGCTGTATTTCAGGCGCCGGCGGCCATCGCGCCAAGACGGGACGCTCGGCAGCTAGGCGTGGTCCTAGTCCCTTGCCGGCCAGATCCAGCCATGCCCGTTGCCGTGGCAACTTTTCCTGGAACCTGCCGCGCTTGATGTTGGTGTCGGCGCCGGTGCACGCCTGGAAGGCGGCAATGCACCATTGTTGTGCTTGACATGCCTCAAGGTGGTGCTTTGTTGCGGGTTGTCCCTATGACGCGCCAGCGGTGATTTGTGGCACGCCCATTGCGAAACAGCCCGTAAATTTCTTTAGGAACGGCGTCACACCATGAACATCGAGGAATGCCTGCCGCACATGCGTGACGTGGTGACTTGCGAAGCCGCCCTGCGCGACATCAGCCTGATGTGGCGGCTGATCGAGGCCACGGCACGCATGACCTGTCCGGACGGCACGCAGGGACTGCTGTCGATGCTGGCGGCCACGCGCGAGGGTTTCGAGTCGCTGGAGCGCGACCTGATCACCAGCTTCGCGCGGCAGAAGGTCGGCAACCTGATGGTGGAGGCGGGCACGCCGGCGCGGCATGCCATCGATGCGCTGGTGCGCAACCTCTTCGAGCGCACGGCCGACATCGGCTTCCTGGCCACGGACCGGGCGCTGCGCGAGTTCCTGACCGGCACGGGGATGGACGCGGCGCAGGCCTCGGAGCGGCTGCGCGCCTACCGCGCCAAGTACACCGTTTACGACGCCATCGTGCTGCTGGACGCCGAGGGCCGCGTGATGGCCGCCACCGGCGCCGCCGAGGGCGTGGCGCGCTGCGACGACGCGCTCGTGGCACGCTCGCTGGAGGCCGACGGCTACGTGGAGACCTTCGGCCCCACGGCGCTGCAGCGCGACGGCGCGCCGGCGCTGGTGTACTCGCAGCGCATGCTGCATCCGCGCACCGGGCAGCCCGCGGGCGTGTTGTGCCTGGTGTTCGCCTTCGCCACCGAGATGGAAGGCATCTTCGCCTCGCGCCACGTGCGCGACGGGCGCTCCAACCTCGTGCTGCTCGACGCCGCCGACCGCATCATCGCCAGCGCCGAGCCCGACTGGATGCCCGTGGGACTGAAGGTGCCGGTGAACGCGGGCGAGGAGGTGACGCTGCGCATCTGGTGCGGACGCAAGTACCTGGTGCAGACCTTCGCTGCCGAGGGCTTCCAAGGGTACGCCGGCCCGCCGGGGTGGAAGGCGCAGACCATGGTGCCGCTGGACCTGGCCTTCGACACCGCGGTGGCGGGCGTGCTGGACGGGCTGGAGGAGTCGGTGGTGGACGGGCTGCTGGCGCACTCGTCGCGCTTCTGCCCGCCGCTGCACGACATCATCGTGGCCGCCGACGCCGTGCGCCGCGTGGTGTGGAACGGGCAGGTGATGGCCCCGGCGCAGCGCCGCGACGAGCGCGCGCTGCGCACGGTGCTGGAGCAGATCACGGACAACGGCTCGCGCAGCGACGCGCTGTTCTCGCGCTCCATCCGCGAGCTGGCGGACACCGCGCTGGCGGCGCGGCTGAGCTCGGCGCGCTTCACCTCGCAGTGGCTGGTGGAACTGCTGGACCGCAACCTCTACGAGCGCGCCAACGACTGCCGCTGGTGGGCGCTGACGCCCGAGCTGGCCGCCGCGCTGGCCGCGGGCAACGACCGGCTGGCCGCCGACGAGGCCGCGCGCGTGCTCAAGCACATCAACGCGCTCTACACGGTGTACACGCGGCTGGTGGTGTACGACGGCCAGGGCCGCATCGTCGCCGCCAGCCACGCGGTGGATGGGCGCGGCACGAGCATGATCGGCCAGCGCATCGAGGCCGACACGCTGGCGGCGGTGATGGCGCTGACGGACCAGCAGCGCTACCACGTCACGCCGCTGCGGCCGAGCCCGCTCTACGAGGGCCGGCCGACCTGGGTCTACCACGCCGCGATCCGCGAGAACGGCGAGGGCCCGGTGCTGGGCGGCATCGGCATCGTGTTCGACACCACGCCGCAGCTCGAAGCGATGCTGCACGGGGCGCTGGCCGGGCAGGACGAGGCCGCGCGCGCGGCCTTCATCGACCGCGAGGGCCGCATCCTGTGCACCACCGATCCCGAGCTGGCGTCGCTGGAGCGGCTGCAGGACCTGCCGCCGGAGCTGTTGAAGCTGCCGCGCGGGCAGGGTGCGGCGCGCATCATGGTGCGCGACGGGCAGTACATCGTGCTGGGCGTGAGCGCCTCGCCCGGCTACCGCGAGTTCAAGCTGTGCGACGGCTATGACGACCAGGTCCTGGCCGTGACGATGCAGCCGCTGGGGCCGGTGCAGGAAGGCCGCGCCGCGCGGCGGCGTCCGCAGGCGGTGCCGGCCACGCGCCGCGCCGATGCGCGCGGTGGCGTCGAGTACGCGACGTTCTGCCTGGGCGAAGAGCTGTTCGCGGTGCGTGCCGACCAGGTGGTGGAGGCGCAACCCGCGTCCCAAGTGCACCGGCTGCCGGCGGTGGGCAACACCCACCGCGTGGGCATGCTGGCGCTGCGCCGCGACGGACTGGTGCTGCGCCATGTGTCGGTGTTCGACCTGGACGCGCTGCTGGGCGGGCCGGGCACGGACCTGGCGGCCGGCGGCCAGGTGGTGGTGCTGCGCGGCGACAACTTCGAGCTGGGCCTGCTGGTGAGCGACCTGCACGGGGTGTGGAGCTTCTCGGCCGAGCAGAGCCAGCACGCGCCCTGGACGGGCGACATGCTGCCGCCGCTGGTGACGCAGCTGCTCACGGCCGACGAGGGCCGGCAGCTGATCCAGGTGCTGGACGTGCAGCGGCTGCGCGAGTGGCTCAGCGGCCGGCCGGCGGTGCGGCGGCTGGAGGCGCAGGAGAGGCCGAAGTTGCTGGCGGTGGGGTGAGGCTGCTGGAAGCCGGCGCCTCCCGCTCCTCCTCGCACCCCGGCAGCCGCACGGCGAAGCGGCTGCCCGCGCCGGGCTGGCTGTGCACGCCGATGCTGCCGTGCATCGCTTCCACCAGGCTCTTGGTCAGCGCCAGTCCGATGCCCGTGCCCTCGATGCGGCTGCGCTCGCGCCCCAGGCGGTTGAAGGGCTGGAACAGCTGCGCGAGCTGCGTCTCGTCCATGCCCAGCCCGTCATCCTCCACCACCAGCTCCACGTCGGCGTCGCCGGCCGGTTGCGCGCGCAGCCGTACCTGGCCGCCGGGGTTGTTGTACTTGATGGCGTTGGACAGCAGGTTCTGCATCACCTGGCGCAGCCGCGTGGCATCGGCGAGCACGCAGTCGGCCCGCGCCGGCGGCGCCTCCACCCGCACCGTGACCTCCTGGCGCTGCGCCAGCGTATCCAGGTCGCGCGCGGTGGCCGCCAGCAGCTCGGCCACGTCCACCGCGCCGAGCTGCAGCTCCATGGTGCCGCTCTCGATGCGCGAGATGTCCAGCAGGTCGTTGACCAGCGCCAGCAGGTGCTGGCCCGCGCTGGACACGTGCCCCAGCCATTCGCGCTGGCGCGGCTCCAGCGGCGTGAGCCGCGCCAGCAGATCGGCGAAGCCCAGGATGGCGTTGAGCGGGGTGCGCAGCTCGTGGCTGACGCGGGCCATGAACACCGACTTCTGCCGGTTGGCCGCCTCCGACAGCGCCTGCGCCGCGCGCGCCTGCTCGGCCTCGATGTGGCTTCGGTGCGCCTGCTCCAGCTCGTCGAGCATGGCGTTGATGCGCTGGTTGAGCATGTCGATCTCGCTGGTGCGCGCGCGCGGCAGCCGCACGCTGCGGTCGGCCCAGTGGCCGGTCTGCATGTCGGCGGCGCAGCCCACCAGGTTTTCCAGGTCGCGCGTGAGGCGGCGCGCGAAGAACCGGCCCGTCACCGCAGCCAGCGCCAGCGCCAGCGCCAGCATGCCCAGCACCAGCAGCAGGCCGTCCTCGCGCGGCGGCGGCGCCTGCACCGCGTCGGCCCGCAGGCGCACCTGCAGCTTCAGCGGCAGGAATTGGTCGGCCGCGGGGATGTCCACGGCCGGCCGCGCCGGGTCTGCGGCAGCGCGGGCGACGAGCTCGTAGCGCCCGTCGGGCACCAGGTCGGCCAGGCGCATGCGCGCCACCAGCGCCCCTTCGGGCGCGGCCGTGCGGGCGTAGCGCACCAGGGTGATGAAGGCCAGCTCGGCCTGCTCGCCCCGGCCGAAGATCGCCACCGCCGCGTCGCCGCGCGCCACTTCCTTGGCCAGCCAGCGCAGCTGCTCGGCGTCGAAGCCGGCCCCGCGCGTGGTGGCGATGGGCTGGCCTTCGAAGTCGGCGAACAGCACCGCCACCGGCGTGCGGCCGATCAGGCCCAGCTGCTGCAAGTAGGGCAGCAGGTACAGCTCCTTGCCCGCGCTGTCCACCAGCGCCGTGGCGATGAGGCTGCTGGCGGCGGCCTGCTGCAGGCGCTCCTGCACGGCGCCGAGCCGGTCGGTGATGCGCCGCGCCTGTTCCGACAGCAGCTGCAGCTCGATGGCCTCCTGTGCGCGCACGTGCTGGCGGTGCAGCAGCAGGGCCGCGCCCACGCCCAGCAGCAGCACCGTGCCCAGCGCCACGAGCACCGCCGCGGCGGTGATGCGGGTGGCCAGGCTGGGACGCGTGTGCGGGCCCTTCACTTGGCCTTGCGCGGCTGGTCGTCCACGGGCACCAGGGCGCCGTCCGCGCGGTAGCGCGCCAGCAGCAGGTTGCGCTCGTCCAGCGCCTCGTGCCGGGTGGCGGTGAAGGGTGGGGCGTAGCGCTTGATCAGGCCGTCGTGCTCGCGCAGCCGCTCCAGGGCGTCGCGCACCCGTGTGCGCTCGGTGCTGCCGGCGCGCTCCACGGCCCGCGCCAGGATGTGCATGAGGTCGTAGGCATGGGCCACGCCCACGGGCGCGGCGATCTGCTCCGGGCGCTCGATGCCGTAGCGCGGCTGGGCCGCCTCGACGAAGCGCCGCCACGCCGCGGGGCGGGCCTGGAAGAAGCTGAAGGTCTGGATGACCTGGAAGTCCACCTCCCACAGCGCGGCGCCGGCCTGGCGCACGAAGTCCCCGCCCGAGACGCCCCAGTGGCTGAGGATGGGCACGCGCTGCGCGGCGGGCAGCGCCGCCATCTCGCGCACCAGCACCGCGGCCTCGTCGTCGTTGGCCACCAGCACGATGGCGCGGGCGCCGGCTTCGAGCAGCTGGCGGTAGGGCTCGATCAGCGAGGTGTCGCGAAAGTTGTACCAGGCGGTGCCGACGATGCGCGGCGAGCGGTTGGCCTCGGCGTATGCCTGCGCCGCCTTGCGGTTGCTGCGGCCCCAGCCCGTGTTGGTCAGCAGCAGTCCCACCTCGGAGATCCCGCGCTCCGCACAGGCGCGCAGCAGCCTGGGCATGGCCAGGCTGTCGCGCAGCGACAGCCGGAACACGTAGTTGGGCCGCATGCCGTTGTCCACGATGGCGTCGGCCGAGGACCACGGCGCCATCAGCAGCGTGCGCGTCTCGCGGATCAGGTCCATCTCCTCCAGCACCACGGGGCTGTAGCGCCCGGCGAACACGGCCAGCAACCCGGGCATGGCGGCGAACTCGCGCAGGTTCTTGATGCCGCGCGCGGCGATGGAGCCGTGGTCGCGCGTGACCACCTCGAAGCGCCGCCCGCCCAGCACGCCGCCGCGGCGCTCGATCTCGTCGATGGCGATGCGGATGCCCATCTCCACCGCCTGCGCCGAGCGGCTGTTCTGGAGGCTGAACTCGCCGTCGATGCCGATGCGGATGGGGGGCCCGGCGTCCGCCGCGGCGGCACGGGCCGGCCGCAACCCGGCCGCGGCGCACAGCGGCGCGGCGGCCAGGGCTTGAATGAGATCGCGGCGTGAATGGTCCATGGGATTCCCTCAATTTATTGTGCACGGCAATGCAAGTCCTGGAGCCCGGGGGCGGCCGTGGCAGGCCGGCCTGCGATCGCGGGGCCGGATGAGAAAATCCGCCGCCATGAACGCTCCGCAGTCCCTCACCTTCACCCGCCCCGACGACTGGCACCTGCACGTGCGCGACGGCGCGGCGCTGCAATCGGTCGTGCCGCACACGGCACGCCAGTTCGGCCGGGCCATCGTCATGCCCAACCTGCGCCCGCCCGTGACCACCGCGGCGCAGGCCGTGGCCTACCGCGAGCGCATCCTGGCCGCCGTGCCCGCGGGCGTGGACTTCGAGCCGCTGATGACGCTCTACCTCACCGACCGGCTGCCGCCGCAGGAGATCGTCCAGGCCAAGGAAGCCGGCGTGGTCGCCGTCAAGCTCTACCCGGCCGGCGCCACCACCAACAGCGACGCGGGCGTCACCGACATCAAGCTCACCTACCGGACGCTGGAGGCCATGCAGCGCGAGGGCCTGAAGCTGCTGGTGCACGGCGAGGTCACGAACGCCGACATCGACCTCTTCGACCGCGAGGCGGTGTTCATCGACCGCGTGCTGATCCCGCTGCGGCGTGACTTCCCCGAGCTGAAGATCGTCTTCGAGCACATCACCACGCGCGAGGCCGCTCAGTACGTGGCGCAGGCCGATGCCCACACCGCGGCCACCATCACCGTGCACCACCTGCTCTACAACCGCAACGCCATCTTCACCGGCGGCATCCGCCCGCATTACTACTGCCTGCCGGTGCTCAAGCGCGAGGAGCACCGCCAGGCGCTGGTGCAGGCCGCCACGTCGGGGAGCAGCAAGTTCTTCCTGGGCACCGACAGCGCCCCGCACGCCTCGCACCTGAAGGAGCACGCCACGGGCTGCGCGGGCTGCTACACGGCGCTGTCGGCGCTGGAGCTCTACGCCCAGGCCTTCGAGGCCGCCGGCGCGCTGGACAAGCTGGAGGGCTTCGCCAGCTTCCACGGCCCGGACTTCTACGGCCTGCCGCGCAACAGCGGCACCGTGACCCTGGTGCGCGAGGACTGGACCCTGCCCGAAACCGTGCCCTTCGGCGACGCGTCGCTCAAGCCGCTGTGCGCGGGCGAGGTGCTGCACTGGAAGCTGGCCTGAGCGCGCCCCGCCACCTGCGGCTGCCCGTGGCGCGGCTGCCGCTGCGCGAGGCCTTCGAGTCCATCGACTGGACGCGCCCCTGGCTGGCGCCGTAC
>JAEYPG010000008.1 GCA_023410975.1 Pseudomonadota bacterium | reverse complement strand
GGGCCGCCTGGGCGTGGGCCTGGACAACCTCGATGTGCAGGCGTGCCGCGAGCGCGGCATCGCCATCCTGCCGGCCACGGGCGCCAACGCGCGCTCCGTGGCCGAGTACGTCATCGCCGCCGCCTTCCTGCTGCGCCGCCCGGGCAGCTACGACCAGAGCGACGCCGTCGCCGCCGGGCACTGGCCCAAGCCGCGTCCGCGCGACTGCGACGAGTTGTCGGGCGCCACGCTGGGCGTGCTCGGCTTCGGCGGCATCGGCCAGCTCACGGCGCGCCTGGCGCGCGCGCTGGGCATGCCGGTGGTCGCACACACGCGCACGCCGCCGGCCGCCCTGCCCGAAGGGCTTGAGGACGTGCCGTTGCTGACGCTGGCCGAGGTGTTGGCGCGCAGCGACGTGCTGAGCATCCACCTGCCGCTCACCGACGCCACGCGCGGCCTCATCGGCGCGCGGGCGCTGGCCGCCATGAAGCCGGGCGCCGTGCTCGTCAACACCGCGCGCGGTGCCATCGTGGACGGCGCCGCGCTGGTGCAGGCGCTGCGCAGCGGCCGTCTGCGCGGCGCGGCGCTCGACGTGTTCGAGCCCGAGCCGCTGCCGGCGCACAGCGCGTTCGCCGACCGGCCGCCCAACCTGCTGCTGAGCCCGCACGTCGGCAGCACCACCGCCCAATCGGAACACCGTGTCGGCGACATGGTGGCCACCAAGGTGCTCGACCACCTGGCCGCCTGCGCCGGGGCGGCGCCCTTCACCGCCTGAAGCCGATCCGTTGACGTTCAAGGCCCTGTTGCCTCAGTTTCCGGGCGCGCCGCCGGCCGGGGAGGCGGCGGGGCAAAGGCCTGCCACCATGGACAGACATTCCCCCTGCCCCCGACGCCTGCATGAGCCGCCGCTGGACTGGGCGCGCCGCACGCCCGATGCGCCAGCGCTCAGCGAGGGCCGCACGACCTGGACCTACGCCACGCTGCAGGCCGCCATGGACGAGGCAGGCGCGCTGCTGCGGCAGCTCGGCGTGCGCCGCGGCGATCGCGTGATGCTGGTGGGCGAGAACAGCCTGGCGCTGGCCGCCTTCATCCTCGCCGCGTCGGCTGCCGATGCCAGCGCGGTGCTGGAGAACGCGCGCCGCGCGCCGCACGAGGTGGACCTGATCCGCCGCCATGGCGACCCGCGCATG
This sequence comes from Pseudomonadota bacterium, assembly GCA_023410975.1. GTDB lineage: Bacteria > Pseudomonadota > Gammaproteobacteria > Burkholderiales > Burkholderiaceae_C > Azohydromonas. The sequence continues at coordinate 2,702 of JAEYPG010000008.1, read as the reverse complement.
GTGCTGTACTTCAGCGGCGCATCGGCCGACGCGCAGGCGCACGCCGAGCGCCACGGCGCGGTGGCATGCACGCTGCCGCTCAACGGACGCCTGCACCACCTGCCGCAGCCCGCCGATTGCGCAGCTGACGCGGTGGCCGGCGGCGACGGCGACACCGCGGTGCTGATCTACACCACCGGCACCACCGGCATGCCCAAGGGCGTGATGCTCTCGCACGCCAACCTGCTGTACCTGTCGGCGATGATGGGCCGGTTGCGCCAGGTCACGCCCGCCGACCGGGTTTATGGCGTGCTGCCCATCACGCACGTGATGGGACTGGCCGGCGCCTTCAACGGCACGCTGCGCGCCGGGGCCCATGTGCGCCTGGTAGCGCGCTTCTCGCCTGCCGACTGCGCGCAGTCGCTGCAGGCCGAAGGCATCACCATGCTGCAGGGCGCACCGGCGATGTTCGCCAAGCTGGTTCAGTACGCGCGCAACCGTCCCTTCACGGCGCCGGCCTTGCGCTTCATCGCCGCCGGCGGTGCACCCATCGACGCCACCGTGAAGACCGGTACCGAAGCCCTCTTCGGGCTGCCGCTGCACAACGGCTACGGCCTCACCGAAGGGTCGGGCCTGTGCTGGACGCGCATCGAGGCGCCGCGCAGCGACTGCTCGGTGGGCTTGCCGCTGCCCGGCGTGGAGCTCCAGGTGCTTGGCCCGGACGGCCGCCCGGTGCCTGCAGGCACGGTGGGCGAGCTGTGGGCGCGCGGCCCCAACGTGATGAAGGGCTACTACCGCCAGGCCGACCTCACCGCGAAGGTGCTCAAGCCGGACGGCTGGTTCAACACCGAGGACCTGGCGCGCGTCGATCCCGCCGACGGCCATGTGCACGTCGAGGGCCGCAGCAAGGACCTCATCATCGCCGGCGGCTTCAACGTCTATCCGCTGGAAGTGGAAATGGCGCTCAACGCGCACGAGGCCGTGGTGCATTCGGCCGTGGTGGGGCGCCGGGAGGACGGCAGCGAGACGGTGGTGGCCTTCCTGGAGCTGGCGCCGGGCCGCGAGCTTGGGCTGGCCGAGTTGCAGGCGCACCTGGCGCCGCGGCTGTCGCCCTACAAGCGGCCGCGCGAGATCTGGGTGATGCCCGCGCTGCCGGTGTCGCCCAACGGCAAGGTACTGAAGAAGCAGCTGCAGGCCCTGGCGCAGCAGGCGGCGCCCGAGGGCGCGGCGCGGCTGTGCTGAGCCGCGGCGAACGGGCTTCGAACCACGGCACAGCCGAAACACGACCGAGACAGGCAAAGGAGCAAGACACATGGAACGCCCAGACGACGCGGTGACCTACCACTCCCACGAAGGCGTGGCCACCATCACCATCAACCGCCCGCATCGCATGAACGCCATCGACGTGGCGGTGGAGCAAGGCCTGGAAGCGGCTTGGCGCCGATTCGCCTCCAGCCCCGACGACAAGGTGGCGGTGCTCACGGGCGCGGGCGACCGGGCCTTTTCTTCCGGCCGCGACAAGGACGTGACCGCAGCGCCGGACTTCCGCCGCTTCACGCCGGGGGTGTTCATCCCGCTGGACAAGCCGGTGATCGCCGCGGTGGCCGGCTGGTGCGTGGGCGGAGCGCTGGTGCTGGTGCAGATGTGCGACCTGTGCGTCGCGGCCGAGAACGCGAAGTTCGTGTACCCCGAAGCGAAGCTCGGCTTCGCCGGCGGGCTCATCGGCTCGCTGCCCGGCCGCATACCGCACAAGATCGCCATGGAGCTGATGCTGCTGGGCGAGGAGGTCAGCGCCGAGCGCGCCTACCAGGTCGGCTTCGTGAACCGCGTGGTGCCCGTGGGGCAGCAAGTGGAGGAAGCGCAGGCGATGGCCCGGCGCATGGCCCGGCATGCGCCGCTGGTGATGAAGATGCTCAAGCGCTTCGCCGGCGACGTGCTGCCGATGGGGCCGATAGAGAAATCGGCCCTGGCGCTGAGGGAAACGGAGGCGGTGTTCTCCAGCGCCGACTTCGCCGAGGGGCTGGAGAGCCTGCGGGAGAAACGCCCGCCGAGGTTCGAGGGGCGGTGAGGAACGGGAACTACACCGACTCGCCGAAGTAGCCCCTGGCGTAGCCCAGCCCCTTGGACAGCTGCCCCGCGATCTCTATGACGCGCGGGGCCCACTCCTTCATGCGGCTCACCGTCAGCCGTTCCAGCGGTCCCGAGATGCCCAGCGCCGCCACCGGGCGCTCATAGGCGTCGAACACCGCCGCGGCCAGGCCGCCCACGCCCTCGCGCCACTCGCCGCGGTTGACCGCATAGCCCACGCGCGCGGCCTTGGCCAGCTCGGACTTCAGCGTCTCGCGGTCGCCGATGGTGGCCGGCGTGAAACGCTCCAGCGTGGCCGGCAGGCGGTCCAGATAGGAGGGGTCCTGCGCCGCCAGCAGCGCCTTGCCGGTGGCCACCGCATGGGCCGGCGCGCGGCCGCCCACCATCGAGTAGGCGCGAATGGGCTGAACGCTGTCGATCTTGTCGATGTAGATGACATCGTGACCATCCAGCACCGACAGGTGCACCGTCTCGCCGGTCTCCTTGGCCAGCATGGACATGTAGGCGGGCGCCACCTTGCGCACGTCGAGGCGGCCGAACTGGCGCACGCCCATGGCGAACAGCTTCATGGTGGCGCGAAAGCCCCCGCCCACCGGGTCGCGCTCGACGTAGCCGGCATGCATCAGCGTCTGCAG
>JAEYPG010000248.1 GCA_023410975.1 Pseudomonadota bacterium | reverse complement strand
GCACGAAGTAGCCCGCGCCGGGCCGCGAGGCGACATAGCCCATGCCGGCCAGCCGGTCCAGCGCCACCAGCACGGTGTGCACGCTGACCTCCAGCCGCGCCGCGAGCTGGCGCACCGAGGGCAGCCGCGCCCCGGGCAGCAGCGCCCCGTCGTCGATGCGCTGCGCGTAGTGGCGGACGATCTGCTCGGTCAGCGGGACGGCGGTGTCCTTGGCGAGGGTGAACATGGCGATGGCGGCGGAAAGCGGTCCCGGGGATTCAATCACGCGGCTCCGCCCCAACTGTTGCGGTCCGCGCGCCAAACAGTGCGCCCAACCGTCATGGCCACCGTACCGGGACAGACCGGCACGCCCGCCCTAGCCTTCAGGGCCCGACTGCAGCCTCGCTTCCACCGCAACACCATGAGCCACCAAGCCGCCCCCGCCTACGCCCTGTCCACCCATGCCGCCTCGCTGCGCAGCTCCGACGTGCGCGAGCTGCTGCGCGCCGCGCAGCAGGCCCGGGTGATCTCCCTGGCCGGCGGCCTGCCCGCCGCGGAACTGTTCGACGTGGACGGCGTGCGCGCCGCCACCCAGGCGGTGCTGGAACAGGCGCCCGCCGCCGCGCTGCAGTACGGCCTCACCGAGGGCCAGCCCGCGCTGCGCGCCGCGCTGGAGGCGCGCGAGCGCGCCACCGGGCTGTCGCTGGCCGAGCGCTCGCTGCTGGTCACCACCGGCTCGCAGCAGGCGCTGGACATCGTGGCGCGGCTGCTGCTGGACGAGGGCGACGTGGTGGTGATGCAGCGCCCCGGCTACCTCGCCGCGCTGCAGACCTTCAGCCTCGCCGGCGCCCGCTGCGTCGGGCTGGAGGAGGACGAGGAAGGCGCCCGCGTCGAGGAGCTGGAAACGCTGCAGCTGCCGCGCAAGCCCAAGCTCATCTACCTGGTCACGCCCTTCGCCAACCCGTCAGGCGCCACGCTGTCGCTGCGCCGGCGCCGCTGGCTGCTGCAGTGGGCGGCGCGCAACGAGGTGCTGGTGCTGGAGGACGACCCCTACGGCGTGCTGCGCACCGAGGGCCAGGAGCTGCCGGGGCTGGCGGCGCTGGCGCAGGACATTCCCGGCGCGCGCGACTGGTGCGGGCGCACCTCCACGCTGTCCAAGGCGGTGGCGCCGGGGCTGCGCCTGGGCTGGCTGATCCTGCCGCAGCCGCTGGCCGAGGCCGCGGCGCGCGTGAAGCAGGCCATGGACCTGCACACGCCCTCCTTCACCCAGGAGATCGCCGCGCGCTACCTGGACAGCGGCCGGCTGGAGCCGCACCTGGCGCGCGTGCGCGCCGCCTACCGCGAGCGCCGCCGCGCGCTGTGCGCGGCGCTGCGCGAGGACTTCGGCACCGCGCTGGAGTTCCACGAGCCCGAGGGCGGCATGTTCGTGTGGGCGCGCTTCACCGACGGCACCGACACGCGCGCGCTGCTGTCCCTGGCGCTGGAGCAGGGCATGGCCTTCGTGCCCGGCGACGCCTTCTACGCCGAGGCTGCGCCGCGCGACCGCCTGCGCCTGAGCTTCACCACCGAGACGCCGGACAGGCTGCGCGAAGGCGTGGCGCGGCTGCGCGCGGCGTGGCGGGGGCTGAGCCGCGGCGTAGCGGCGTAGCGGCGTAGCGGCGTAGCGGCGAAATGCTCGGGCCTGGACAGCCCGTCGCCAAGGACAGGGGGTCTGGTCTCACCGCGCGCCGGCTGGAGGGCGGCACCACCGCACGCCCCGTGCCGGCCCGGGACTTGCCCAAGGGCAAGGGACGACCGACCGCATTGTCCAAAGGAGCCCGCCGTGACCCTGCGCCCTGCCCTGCTGGCCCTGGCCGCTGCCGCCACCGTGTTGGTGACGGCCTGCGGCAGCGACGCCCCCCGCCTGACGCCAGCCGAGCTCACCGGGCCCGACCCCACGCTGCCGCCGCCGCACAAGAAGTTCATTCCCACGGTGGACATCGCGCCCGCGGTGGGCTGGCCGGCGGATGCCAAGCCGGCGGCGGCGCCGGGATTGCAGGTGGGTGCCTTCGCCACCGGGCTGCAGCACCCGCGCTGGCTGTACGTGCTGCCCAACGGCGACGTGCTGGTGGCCGAGACCAACGCGCCGCCCAAGCCGCAGGACGGCAAGGGGCTCAAGGGCTGGTTCATGAAGCAGGCCATGGCCAAGGCCGGCGCCGGCGTGCCCAGCGCCAACCGCATCACGCTGCTGCGCGACGCCGATGGCGACGGCGTGGCAGAGACGAAATCAACCTTCCTGGAGGGCCTGAAATCGCCCTTCGGCATGGCGCTGGTGGGCAACGACCTGTACGTGGCCAACACCGACGCCGTGGTGCGCTTCCCGTACCAGGCCGGCCAGACGCGCATCAGCGCCGTCGGCGAGACGCTCACGGAGCTGCCCGGCGGCCCGATCAACCACCACTGGACCAAGAACCTCATCGCCAGCCGCGACGGCCGCACCCTCTACGCCACCGTGGGCTCCAACTCCAACGTGGCGGAGAACGGGCTGCAGGCCGAGGAGGGGCGCGCGGCGATCTGGGAGATCGAGCGCGCCACCGGCCGCAAGCGCCTCTACGCCACCGGGCTGCGCAATCCCAACGGCCTGGCCTGGGAGCCGGCCACCGGCGCGCTGTGGACGGTGGTCAACGAGCGCGACGAGATCGGCAACGATTTGGTGCCGGACTACCTGAGCTCGGTGCGCGACGGGGCCTTCTACGGCTGGCCCTGGAGCTACTGGGGCGACAACGTGGACCGGCGCGTGCAGCCGGCCAATCCGCAGGCTATGGCCAAGGCCGTGAAGCCGGACTTCGCGCTGGGCGCGCACGTGGCGGCGCTGGGCCTGGCCTGGGGCGGTGGCGCGTCGGCGCTGCCGCCGGCGCTGCGCGAGGGCATGTTCGTGGGCGAGCACGGCAGCTGGAACCGCAAGCCGCCCTCGGGCTATGAGGTGGTGTTCGTGCCCTTCCGCGACGGCCGCCCGGCGGGCAACCCGCGCAAGGTGCTCGGCGGCTTCCTCAACGACAAGGGCGACGCCCAGGGCCGCCCGGTGGGCGTGGCCATCGACCACCGCGGCGCGCTGCTGGTGGCCGACGACGTGGGGAATGCGGTGTGGAGGGTGACGGGGGCGCAGTGAAAGGCGCTGCTGCGGCAGGCGCCCGTGCAGGCGGCTGCGGTCAGCCCGGCAACGCCTCGTGCAGCTTCCGGAACTCCTGCGTCAGCTTGTGCCGCGGGTCCAGGTGCACCATCGGTTGCGCGCGCTGGTGGGATTCGCGGATCTTCACCGAGGCGCTGAGGTAGGGCTGCAGCACCGGCAGGCCGTCGTCGATGAGCTGCTGCACCAGCTGCTGCGGCACGTTGGCGCGGGGCTGGAACTGGTTCACGACGATGCCGTCCACGCGCAGCGCCGCGTTGTGGTCGGCCCGGATCTCCTGGATGCTCGCCAGCAGCGAGTCCAGCGCGCGGCGCGAGAAGGTGTCGCAGTCGAAGGGAATGAGGCAGCCGCTGCCGGCGATCAGCGCCGAGCGCGTGTAGAAGTTCAGCGCCGGCGGGGTGTCGATGTAGATACGGTCGTAGCTGGGGGCCAGCACCGCCAGCGCATCGCGCAGCTTGTTCATCTTGTAGCGCGACTCCAGCTTGCCCTGCAGCTCCTCCAGCATCGGGTGCGAGGCCAGCAGCTCCAGGTTCTCGAAGGGCGTGGGCAGCACGTACTCCGCCAGCGGTCGCTCGTTGAAGATGCTCAACACCGACTCGAAGAAGCGGCCCAGGTGCCGGCCGTCGCCCTCGGACAGCGCGTCGCCCAGCAGGTAGTGCGTGGAGTTGCCCTGCGGGTCCAGGTCCAGCAGCAGGGTGCGCAGGCCCTGGTGCGCGCTGATCGCCGCCAGGTTGCAGGCGATGGTGGACTTGCCCACCCCGCCCTTCTGGTTGAACACGACGTACCGCATGGCCTTCCCTCCGCTTGCGTGACATGCGGCTGCCGGGGCCGCGAGCTGCGTATTGTGCAGTGCGGCAAAACGCAGTCCCGGGGACGGGTCAAGCCGCCGCGGCCCAGCGCTGCGCGTGCGGCGCCATGCCGCCGCCGCCATGCGCCCGGGCGCGGGCGATGCCGCGCTCCATGACCGCGCCCAGCGACTCACGCGTGAAGGGTTTACTGAGGTAATCGTCCATGCCGGCAGCCAGGCAACGCTCGCGGTCGCCTTCCATGGCGTTGGCGGTGAGCGCCACGATGGGCGTGCGCGGCTGCCCGGGCTGTGCCCGCTCCAGCTCGCGCAGCCGCCGCGTGGCCTGGTAACCGTCGAGCTCGGGCATCTGGCAGTCCATCAGCACCAGGTCGTGGTGCCCCTCCTGCCAGCGCTGCAGCGCCTCCACGCCGTTGGCCGCCACCGTCACCGCGCAGCCCAGCGCCTCCAGGTGCGCCTGCGCCAGGATCTGGTTGACTTCGTTGTCCTCGGCCAGCAGCACGCGCAGCGGGGCCGCGGTCAGCGCGGGCCGCGCCGGCGCCGGCACCGGCGCCGCAGCCTGTGCGTGCACGTGCAGCGAGCACAGCAGCTCGTGCAGCGCCTGCCGGCGCACCGGCTTGGACAGCCAGCGCACCGGCCCCTCGCTGGCGGCGGCGCTGGCGGCGCTGGCCAGCGAGCTCAGCACCGCCACCGTCAGGCCGCGCCAGGCGGGCTGCGCGTGAACGGCGCGCGCCAGCGTCAGACCGTCCAGCTCGGGGCCGTGGTGGTCGGTGAGCAGCAGGTCCCAGCGCTCGCCGTGGGCGGCCGCCTGCGCCAGCCGCGCCAGCGCCTGGGTGGCGTCGCGCACCGCCTCGGCCTGCACGTCCCACTGCGCCAGGCAGCCCAGCAGGATGTCGCGGCTGGCGTCGTTGTCGTCCACCAGCAGCACGCGCAGCCCCGGCAGGCCGGGCGGCCGCGGCGTGAGGCCGCCTTCCGGCGCCAGCGGGCGCAGCGGCAGCCGCAAGGTGAAGACGGCGCCCTCGCCCGCGCGGCTGCGCAGCGTGATCTCGCCGCCCATCAGCCCTGCCAGGTGCTGGCTGATGCTCAGCCCCAGCCCGGTGCCGCCGAAGCGCCGCGTGGTGGAGCTGTCGGCCTGGGTGAAGACGGTGAACAGCCGCGCCTGCACCTCCGGCGCGATGCCGGGACCGGTGTCGCGCACCTCGACCTCGAAGTGCGAGGGCATATCGCTTTCCGTTCGGGCTGAGCTTGTCGAAGCCCCGCTTCCCAGCTGGCCCGCAAGCCCTTCGACAGGCTCAGGGCGAACGGCGCTGATGTCGGAGCCCGGCGTGCAAGCGCGCAGCCACACCGCCACCTCGCCGCGGGCGGTGAACTTCAATGCGTTGGACACCAGGTTGGAGACGATCTGCCGCACCCGCAGCGGGTCGCCCAGCACGCGGGCGGGCAGCCCGGGGTCGATGCCGCACAGCAGCTCCAGCCCCTTGCCCTGCGCGGTGGGCCCGAACAGGCACACACTCTCCTCCACCACCTGGCCCAGGTCCATGGGCACGCTCTCCACCACCAGGCGCCCGGCCTCGATCTTGGCCAGGTCCAGCACGTCGTTGAGGATGGAAAGCAGCGACTCGCCCGAGGCGCGCGCGGTGCGCGCGAAATCGCTCTGGTGCGGGGACAGCGGCGTCTCCATGAGCAGGTCCAGCATGCCCAGCACGCCGTTCATGGGCGTGCGCAGCTCGTGGCTCATGTTGGCGACGAACTCGCTCTTGGCGCGGCTGGCGGCCTCGGCGGCGTCCTTGGCTTGGCGCAGCTCGGCGGTGCGCTGCGCGACCGTGGCTTCGAGGTGGATGGCCTGGCGTGCCAGCGCGGCGTCGCGCTGCTGGATCTCGCCCAGCATGGCGTTGAAGCCGCGCACCAGGCGGCCCAGCTCATCGGGCGTGCCCTCCTGCACGCGCAGGTCGTAGCGGTGCTCGCGGGTGACACGGTCCATCGCCTCGGACAGCCGCTGCACCGGGTCGATGAGCTTGCGCCGCAGCCGCGCCGAGATCAGCACCGCGCCGCCGGCGGCCATCGCCGCCAGCGCCAGCGACGCCGCCAGGTGCTGCGCCGCGACGGCCCACAGCGCGCCCATGTCCGAATCGATCACCAGCTGCCCGGCGCGGTAGCCGTCGAGCACGATGTCGTGGCGGCTGATCTGGTCGCTCCAGCCCTGCTCCAGTGCATGGCCCACACCCGGGCGCTGCTCCAGCGCGCCGGCGCGGGCGCGCAGGTCCGACTGCCAGCGAGGGTCCCGCGCCGGGCCGCTGCGGCGGTAGGCGCCCAGCACGACGCCGCTGTCGTCCAGCAGCAGCGCGCCTTGGACCTCGGGCCGCTCCGACAGGCCCTCCAGCACCACCTGCGCCGCGTCCAGGTCGTCCAGCACCAGCGCCGCGCGCAGGTGGTGCACCAGCATGCGCGCCACGCTCAGCGACTCGGTGCGCATCTGCGCCCGGTCGTCCAGCAGCCCGCGCGAGACCTCCACCGCCCCCAGCAGCAGCGCCGCGAGCATGGCCGCGGCGGCCACGGCCAAGCGCATCTGGCGCCGGATCGACACGCCCAGCCCCGGCCCCGGCAGGGCAGCGCTCATGACCGGCCGCCTTGACTTCGCCTGCGGGCGCCGGCGCGCCACGGCGAGGCAGCCCAACGGCAGGACAGCAGGACGGACGGGGCGGTGACGGGCGTGGACATGGGCAACGACATGGGAAGCAGCCCGAAGGCCATTCGGGGAGTACGACCCAGGCTTCGGATATGACCGATCGGGATTGAGGTTACCGGAATTGACTCGGGGCAACGGGCTGTAAGGCGTGCAACGACGCACCAGCGTCGCCGCCGCGTAGCGGGCTCAGGCCGTCGGCCGCTGCGCCTCTTCCTCGTCGTCGTCGGCGCGGCCCAGCACGTGCAGCGCTTCCTCCTCCTCCTCGCCGATGAAGCCGCCGCTCTGGTGCGCCCACAGCCGCGCGTAGATGCCGCCGCGCGCCAGCAGGCTGCGGTGGTCGCCCTCCTCCACGATGCGGCCGCGGTCCAGCACCACCAGCCGGTCCATGGCGGCGATGGTGGAGAGGCGGTGCGCGATGGCCACCACCGTCTTGCCTTCCATCAGCTTGTAGAGGCTGGCCTGGATGGCGGCCTCCACCTCGGAGTCCAGCGCGCTGGTGGCCTCGTCCAGCAGCAGGATCGGCGCGTCCTTGAGCATCACGCGCGCGATGGCGATGCGCTGGCGCTGCCCGCCCGAGAGCTTCACCCCGCGCTCGCCCACGTGCGCCTCGTAGCCGTGGCGGCCGGACGCGTCGTTGAGCGCCTGGATGAAGTCGTGCGCCTCGGCGCGCTTCGCGGCAGCCAGCACCTGCGCGTCGCTGGCGTCGGGGCGGCCGTAGACAATGTTGTCGCGCACCGAGCGGTGCAGCAGCGAGGTGTCCTGCGTGACCATTCCGATCTGCGCGCGCAGGCTGTCCTGCGTCACCTGCGCGATGTCCTGCCCGTCGATCAGGATGCGCCCGCCCTGCACGTCGTAGAAGCGCAGCAGCAGGTTCACCAGCGTGCTCTTGCCGGCGCCGGAGCGTCCCACCAGGCCGATCTTCTCGCCCGGGCGGATGTGCAGATTGAAATCCGCCAGCAGCGGCTCGGCGGCGGGCCCCTCCTCGCCGTAGGCGAAGCGCAGGTGCTCGAAGCGCACTTCGCCGCGCGTGACGCGCAGCGGCGGCGCATCGGGCACGTCCACCACCGTGCGCGACCTGCTCAGGGTGTTGATGCCGTCCTGCACCGTGCCGACGTGCTCGAACAGCGAGGCCATCTCCCACATGATCCAGTGCGAGATGCCGTTGAGCCGCAGCGCCATGGCGGTGGCCGCCGCCAGCGCGCCGACGCTGGCCTGGCCCTGCAGCCACAGCCACAGCGCCACCCCGGCGGTGCTGCCGATGAGTCCCATGCTCAGCGTGTGGTTGACGATCTCGAAGCCGCTGACCAGCCGCATCTGGCCGTGCACGGTCAGCATGAACTCCTGCATCGCCGAACGCACGTAGCCGGCCTCGCGCTGCGCGTGCGAGAACAGCTTCACCGTGGCGATGTTGGTGTAGGCGTCGGTGATGCGACCGGTCATGAGCGAGCGCGCATCGGCCTGCGCCTTCGACACCTTCCCCAGGCGCGGCACGAAGTACCACAGCGCCACGCCGTAGCAGACCACCCAGGCGGCGAAGGGCCAGACCAGGCGCAGGTCGAAGGCGCCGGCCACCACCACCACGGTGACGAAGTAGATGGTCACGAACACCAGGATGTCGCCCAGCGTGAACCAGGCCTCGCGCACCGCCAGCGCGGTCTGCATCACCTTGGTGGCCACCCGGCCGGCGAACTCGTCCTGGTAGAAGGCCAGGCTCTGCCCCAGCATGCGGCGGTGGAAGTTCCAGCGCAGCCGCATCGGGAAGTTGCCCGCGAGCGTCTGGTGCTTGAAGGCGGTCTGCAGCGCCACCACCAGCGGGCTGAACAGCAGGATGGCCGCCAGGCCGATCAGGCTCCACTTCTCGCGCGCCCACAGCTCCGAGGGCGGCACGCCGGCGAGCCAGTCCACCATGCGGCCGAGCATGCCGAACAGCAGCGCCTCGAAGGCGCCGATGACGGCGGTGAGCACCGTCATGCCCAGCAGCCACGGGCGCATGCCCCGCGAGCAGGTCCAGAGGAAGGCGAAGAAGCTCTTCGGCGGCGCGGGCGGCGGGCCGTCCGGGTAGGGATCGACCAGGCGCTCGAAGAAGGCGGAGAAGGAACGGAACAAGGCGCTATCTCCTTTTCATCCCAGTTCCTCGTGGGCACTGAGATGAAACCCGTTCGGGCTGAGCCCGTCGAAGCCTCCGGCACAGCCGGCCAGCAGGCCCTTCGACAAGCTCAGGGCGAACGGTGATTTCACTTTCGAAGTGGATTGAAGTCAGGCGCCCTGGGGCGGGTCCTGCAGCAGGCGCAGCTTCACGCGCCGGCCCTTGAGCTTGCCCTGGGCCAGGCGCGCCACCACGGCCGCGGCCACCTCGCGCGCCACCGCCACGTAGGTCTGGTAGTCGCCGACGTTGATGCGCCCGACCTGCGCGGCTTCCAGGCCGCCCTCGCCGGTGAGCATGCCCAGCACGTCGCCGGGACGGATCTTGTCCTTGCGCCCCCCCAGGATCTGGAGCGTGAACATCGGCGGGCGCAGCGCGCCGCCGGGCGCTTCCGTCAGCGCGGAGAGCTTTTCCCAGCGCGACTCGCGCCCCTGCTGCTGCTCGATCTGGCCGACGCGGCCCATCTCGTCAAGGCTGGCCAGGTTCAGCGCCAGGCCCGGCGCGTCGGCGCGCCCGGTGCGGCCGATGCGGTGCACGTGCTGCTGCGCATTGGGCGAGATCTCGACGTTGATCACCGCGTCCAGCCCCTCGATGTCCAGGCCGCGCGCGGCCACGTCGGTGGCCACCAGCACCGAGCAGCTGCGGTTGGCGAAGCGGATCAGCACCTGGTCGCGCTCGCGCTGCTCCAGCTCGCCGTGCAGCGCCAGCGCCTCGATGCCCTGCGCGCGCAGCACGTCCACCAGGTCGCGGCACTGCTGGCGCGTGTTGCAGAAGGCCAGGCTGCTGGCCGGGCGGAAATGCGCCAGCAGCTGCGACACGGCATGCAGCCGCTGCTCCTCCGTGACCTCGTACCAGTGCTCGACGATGCGCCCCGGCGCGTGCTTCTCGGCCACCTTCACTTCCTTGGGCTCGCGCAGGAAGCGCTGGGCCAGCTTGGCGATGCCTTCGGGATAGGTGGCGGAGAACAGCAGCGTCTGGCGCTGCTTGGGGCACTGCGCGGCCACGGCGGCGATGTCGTCGAAGAAGCCCATGTCGAGCATGCGGTCCGCCTCGTCCAGCACCAGCGTGGACAGCGCGTCGAGCTTGAGCGTGCCGCGCTGCAGGTGGTCCAGCAGCCGCCCGGGCGTGCCCACCACCACGTGCGCGCCGTAGGCGAGGCTCTCGGCCTGGGGCTTGATCGGGCTGCCGCCGCTGAGGTTGAGCGCCTTGACGTTGGCCTCGGCACGGGCGAGGCGGCGGATCTGCTGCGTCACCTGCTCGGCCAGCTCGCGCGTGGGGCATAGCACCAGGGCCTGCACCTCCAGCCGCGCCGCGTCCAGGCGGCTGAGCAGCGGCAGCGCGAAGGCGGCGGTCTTGCCGCTGCCGGTGCGCGCCTGCGCGATCAGGTCGTGCCCGGCCAGCGCCAGCGGCAGCGCCGCGGCCTGGATCGGGGTCATGGAGAGGTAGCCCAGCTGTTCGAGGTTGGCCAGCAGCGCGGGCGGCAGCGGCAGTCGCCCGAAGCCCGGGCCGGCCGCTGCGGAAGTGTTCGATTCGGTCATCGCGGCCATTATCCGGAGCCCCACCGGGCCGCACCGGCAAGGGCCTTGCCGCGCAAGCCGGCAGCGGGGCTGGGTTAGATTGCCCGCCCTGCTGCGTCCCACGCGGCCTGGCCACTTCCTGCCCGTTCGCCCTGAGCTTGTCGAAGGGCCGGCAGCCCGGACAGGCGGCAGGGCTTCGACAAGCTCAGCCCGAACGGGATGGGTTCTTCCTTTTCTTCGCCGGCGCCTTGCCGGCCCACCCATGAAACTTTCAGTCCTCGACCAATCCGTCTCCCTGGCCGGCGCCGGGGAGGACGCGGCCCTGCGCGACACGCTGGAGCTGGCCGTGCACTGCGAGGCGCTGGGCTACCAGCGCTTCTGGTGCTCGGAGCACCACAACCTGCCGACCATCGTGGGCAGCGCGCCGGAGCTGCTGCTGGCGGCCATCGCCGCGCGCACCTCGCGCATCCGCCTGGGCAGCGCCGGCGTGATGCTCCCGCACTACTCGGCGCTCAAGGTCGCGGAGCAGTTCCGCGTGCTGGACGCGCTGGCGCCCGGGCGCATCGACCTGGGCGTGGGCCGCGCTCCGGGCGGCGACATGCGCACGGCGCGCGCCCTGAACCCCAACGCCTACGCCGCGGCGGAGAACTTCCCGCAGCAGGTGCAGGAGCTGCAGACCTGGGTCAGCGGCGCCTCGCACCAGGGCATCACGGCGCATCCGCGCCCGCCCGAGAACGCCGGCGAGGAGCGCTCGCCTGTGCTGTGGATGCTGGGCAGCTCGGACTACGGCGCGCAGCTCGCCGCGCACCTGGGGCTGCCCTATGCCTTCGCCTACTTCTTCATGGACGGCCAGGGCGTGGAGCAGGCGCTGGACCTCTACCGCAGCCTGTACCGGCCGAGCGCGCGGCATCCGAAGCCGCAGGCCACCATCTGCGTCTGGGCGCTGGCGGCCGACACCGAGGAGGAGGCGCGGCACCATGCGCTGTCGCGCGAGCGCTGGCGGCTGGACCGCGCGCGCGGCGTGTTCGGCGCGCTGCAGCCGCCGGACGACATCGCCCGCCGCGGCTTCGACGCCGGCGAGCTGCAGCAGCTCGCGCCGATGCGCCACAGAGCCTTCGTCGGCACGCCGGCCAGCGTGGGCGCGCAGCTGCGCGCGCTGGCCGCGGCGCTGGAGCTCGACGAGCTGGTCGTCAACACCTGGGCTTTCGAGCCGGCCGTGCGCCGGCGCTCCTACGCGCTGCTGGCGCGTGAATTCAACCTGGAAAGTGCGGCCTGACATGCGCATGCAACACATCGATTTCGAGCTGCGCGGCGAGTTCATCCCGCTGGACGCGCTGCTCAAGGCCACGGGGCTGGCCGACAACGGCGGCGCGGCCAAGGCCTTGGTCGCTGCCGGCAAGGTGCAGGTGGACGGCCAGCAGGAGCTGCGCAAGACCGCCAAGCTGCGCCCGGGCCAGGTGGTGGCGGTGGCCGGCGCGCGGGTGCGCATCCTGCCGCCGGGGAGCGGCCCGGCGGCGGAGGCGGCGGCAACGGAGTAGGCGCCGCGACCGTGCGCCCTTACAGCTTCATCTCCAGCCGCAGCATCCAGTCCACGTAGCTCCGGTTCAGCGTCCGCGAGCTCTCGTACAGGGTGCCGTCGTCGTAGATGCTGCCGCGCACGTAGTCCGGCGAAGTGAAGTTGGACGCCGACAGCCGCACGCCCAGCGTGGGGCTCACGGTCCACAGCGCGTAGGCGTCGAACACCGGCTTGCGGCCCTGCACCGCCGTTTCCGTGGCCGACAGCCGGGTGACGTAGCCCGGCGTCCAGTGAAGGTTGGCGCCCACCTTCAGCGGCAGCGCGCGCAGCGTCCAGTCCGCTCCCAGGTTGGCCGTCATGCCCGGCTGCTGCTCCACGCGGTTGTCCGGTCCCGGCACCGAGTCCACACGCGAGCGATAGAAATTCGCGCTGGCGCGCAGGTCCACCGCGGGCGCCTGTGCCATGAATTCGCGCAGCGCGACCTTTGCCTCCAGCTCCAGCCCCTGCACCGTGGCGTCGCCCACGTTGTAGGGCCGGTTCACCCAGCGCCCGCCCGGCGCGGGCGGCAGCGTCTCGTAGCGCACGAGGTCGCTGATGCGGCGGTGGAACACGCCGGCGCTCAGCAGCCCGCCGCCGGGCAGGTAGCGCTCGAAGGTGAGATCGAGCCCGGTGGCCAGCTCGGGGCGCAGCGCCGGGTTGCCGGCGCGGTCCGGGCTGGTGGCGCTGTTGTTCACGCTCAGCATCGGGCGGCCCACCAGGCTGTTCAGCGCCGGCGCGCGGTAGCTGCGCGTGAGGCTCATGCGCAGCTGGTCGCGTTGCTTCGGATCGGGTTTCCACACCGCGTGCAGCAGCGGGCTCCACACGGCGCTGCGGTTGCGCTGCCCGCCGTCCAGCCCCTCGCCACGGGTCTCGATGCTTTCCCAGCGCAGCCCGGCATGCGCGGCCCAGTGCCGGTTGATTTCCCACTCGTCCTGCGCGTAGACCGCCACGCGCTGCGAGCGTGCCTGCAGCCCGGTGCCGTAGCCGGGAAAGCGCGGCGTGCCGTCGCTGAAGACATAGCTGCGCAGCTCCTCGCGCCGCGCGCCTTCGAGCTCCAGCCCGGCCACGCCGCTGTGCGCGTCGGCCAGCAGCGTGGAGGCCTTGACGCTGGCGTTCCAGCTCTGGTCGGTGATGGTGGCCTGGTCGCTCTCGCCGGGCAGCGGCGAGCCCGAGGCGTTGCGCTTGAAGCGCTGTACCTCGTCCTCGTAGCGCCAGCGCCCCGCGCCGGCGCGCCACTCCAGCCGCGTGCCGTCGCCCAGGCGTTGCGTGCGCTGCGCGCTCAGCCGCATCAGGTTGAAATCGGCCTCGCCGCGGCCGTCGAGCTGCGTGTAGGGGGCGGTGGCCGCCGGGTCCTGGACCAGCGTGGCGTGGCGGCGGCTGTCGGTGTTGGACAGGATGGCGAAGGGTGTGAGCGTGAAGGCCTCGCCCTCGCCCAGCTTCCACTGCAGCCGGCCGTTGAGCGTCAGGCGCCGGCGCTCGGTGGCGCCGTCGGTGGTCTCCTGGCGGCGCAGCGTGGGCACGCCCGCGACGTCCTGCTCCAGGGTGCCGACGCTGTGCGTGTTGAAGCGCGTCTGCACCGCGTTGGCGCCGAAGGTGTAGGACAGCGCGCCGTCGCTGCCGCTGCGCGTCCAGCTCAGCCCGGGGCTCCAGCGCCCGTCCTCCAGGCCCAGCGACAGGCGCAAGTCGTTGAGGCGCCTCCTGAAACTCTCGCGCGTGATGATGTTGATGGTGCCGGCGACGGCGCGCGCGCCGGTCTCGGCCGTGGGCGCGCGCAGGATCTCGATGCGCTCGATCTGCTCGGGCGCAATGGAGTCGATCTCGAAGCCCGGCGGCACGCGCTCGCCGTCGAGCAGGATCTGCGTGTAGCCGCCGCCCAGCCCGCGCAGGCGCGGGTTGCCGCCGCGCCCGGGCGCGCCGTCCAGCGTCACGCCCGGCAGCCGCTTGAGCACCTCGCCCAGCGAGGCGTCGCCGAAGCGCTCGATCTCCTCGCGCCCGATCACGGTCTTGGCCACGGTGGACTGGCGCCGCTCCTGCATCTCGCTGCCGCTGCGCTCGCCGGTGATCTCCACGCGCTGCGGCGCCGCGTCGTCCGGGGCGGGCATGGGGGCTGCCGGTGGTGCCGGCACGGTCTGGGCGGATGCGCCACCGGCCAGGGCGCAGGCCGCGGCGATGAGCTTCAGGCCCAAGCCATGGGCATGGGCGCGGAATGCAGGTTTCGAAAAAGGCATGCCCGAAATTGTCATTCACCCGTCTTGGGGAACTTTGGGGCGCCCTCATCATTCACAGCTTCTAGCCCGGGCCGTTGCCCGGACGTCGGAGAGAGACACAGCAATGAGCAAGACTAGGACTGGACTGCTGGGCGCGCTGATGCTGGCCGTGGCGGCCGCGTCATTCACGCCCGTGATGGCCGAGGCCAAGCGCCTGGGCGGCGGCGGCTCGGCGGGCATGCAGCGCAGCACGCCGCCGGCGAACCATGCGACGCCCAACCAGGCAACGCCGAACCAGGCCGCCCCCAACCAAGCCACGCCGGCCCGGCAGGCCACCGCGCCCGCTGCGGCCGCCGCGCCGGCCGCAGCTGCGGCACCCAAGCGCAACTGGCTCGGCCCCATCGCCGGCCTGGCCGCGGGCCTGGGCATCGCGGCACTGCTGAGCCACTTCGGCATGGGCGAGGCGGTGGCGAACTTCGTGATGATGGCGCTGCTGGCCATCGCCGCGATCTTCCTGGTCCGCTTCCTGGTCAGCCGCTTCGCCGGCAAGAAGGCCGGTCCGCAGCCGGCCTACGCCGGCGCCGGTGCGGGCGCCGGGGCCAACTCCATGGCCTCGCCGTGGAACGCGCAGCAGGGCTTGAGCCAGCCGATGCAGCGCCAGGCCGAGGGCTTCAACGTCGCGCAGCCGGGCACGGCTTTCAACGCGGCCGGCATGGGCGGCAGCGCGGTGGCGCCGGCGTCCTCCGGCCCGAACCTGCCGGCGGACTTCGACCAGGCGTCCTTCGAGCGCGCGGCCAAGATGATCTTCATCCGCATGCAGGCCGCCAACGACGCCGCCGACCTCAACGACCTGCGCCAGTTCACCACGCCGGAGCTGTTCGCCCACCTGCGCCTGGACCTGCAGGAGCGCAACGGCAAGGCCCAGACCACCGACGTGGTGCGCGTGGACGCGCAGGTGCTGGACTGGGTGCAGGAGCGTGACCAGCAGGTGGTGAGCGTGCGCTACAGCGGCCTGGTCCGCGAGGAACGCGACGCCCCGGCGGCCGACTTCGACGAGGTCTGGCACCTGGTGCGTCCGGCCGACGGTAGCCGCGACTGGGCCATCGCCGGCATCCAGCAGTACTCGCACTGAGCCGGGAGCCGCGGCGCATGAACGCCCCGTCCACCACCATGAGCGCGAGCGCCGTGCAGCCCTCCGGCACGGCGCCGGCGGGCCACGGCAGCGTGCCGGTGATGCGTGGCGTGGCGCTGCCGGCCGGCGTGCCGGGGCAGCTGTGGCTGTCGGCCATGCCCGGGCGCTTCGAGCCGATGAAGCGCTTCCTGGCCGAGGCCAAGCAGCGCCAGCTGGCGCTGGTGCTGTGCCTGGCGCCGGTGGAGGAGCTGGTGGAGCTGTCGCCCGCCTACCGCTCGGCCGTGGCGCAGGGCACGCTGCCCTTTCGCTGGCTGAACCTGCCGATGCGCAATTTCGGGCTGCCGCCGGACCTGCCGGAGTTCCACGCCGGCATCGCGCAGGCCACCGAGGCGCTGCGCGCGGGCGGCGCGGTGCTGCTGCACTGCGCCGCCGGGCTGGGGCGCACCGGCAGCGCCGCGGCCTGCGTGCTCAAGGCGCTGGGACTGCCCACGGCGGAAGCGCTTCAACGCGTGCGCGAGGCGGGCTCCAACCCGCAGACGGCGCAGCAGACGGGCCTGGTCGAGCGCTTCTGAAACTGCCCGCGCCCGGCACCAACAAAAAACGCGGCCCGAGGCCGCGTTTTTTCATGGGAGGAGAACCGCTTACAGGCTGCGGATCTTGGCAGCCTGCAGGCCTTTGGGCCCCTCGCGCACTTCGAATTCCACGCGCTGGTTTTCCTTCAAGCTCTTGAAGCCGTCGGATTGGATTTCGCTGAAATGGGCGAACACGTCCTTGCCGCCGCCATCCGGCGTGATGAAACCAAAGCCCTTGCCGTCATCGAACCACTTGACGATGCCGGATTGTTGGATGCTCATGAGAAAAACCTTATTTGTGGATGCATGGAAATCCGGCCGGTGTTCCTCCCAAGGCCGGAGCAGAAACGCCCAGGAAACGCAGCGCGGAAATTCAAACCAGGCCGGCTGCAACGGTGTCCGAGAGGACGCCGAGGGACTCGGAAGGAAACCCACGCCGAGAACGTGTCCGGACTTTTCTGCGCGAACCATTCTACACATGGCCCCCTTCGCCTCCGGGGCAAGAAATCGGACCTATATGCTCACAAACTCATATGGATCGAATTTCCTTACTCCATTCTGACGAATATCTTCTGATCCTCGTCAAGCCTTCCGGCCTTTTGGCGGTGCCAGGGCGCACCGAGCCCGATTGCCTGGCGGCCCGCGCCCAGGCGCAATTTCCCGACGCGCTGGTGGTGCACCGGCTGGACATGGCGACCTCGGGGCTGATCGCCATGGGACGAGGCGCCGAGGCACAGCGTTTCCTGAGCATCGCCTTCGCCGAGCGCCGCGTGCACAAGCGTTACGTGGCGGTGGTGTCCGGGCACCTGGAGGCGCCGCCCGGCGGCTGGGGCGAAGTCGCGCTGCCGCTGCGCTGCGACTGGCCCAACCGGCCGCGGCAGATGGTCGATCACGCGCTGGGCAAACCCTCGCTGACGCGCTGGCGCGTGCTGGCGCACGAGGACGGCGCCACGCGCGTGGAACTGGAGCCGGTGACGGGACGCTCCCACCAGCTGCGCGTGCACCTGGCGGCGCTGGGGCATCCGATCCTGGGCGACGAGCTGTATGCGCCGCCGGCAGTGCTGGCGCGCGCGCCGCGGCTGCTGCTGCACGCGGCGGAGCTGGCGCTGCCGCACCCGGGCGACGGCACGGTCATGCGCTTCGCCGATCCGGCGCCCTTCTGAGCGCCGGCATCATGGCGCCATGCGACAAGACGTCCCCCTGCCCCAGGCCTACCGCCTGATGAACCACGGGCCGACCGTGCTCGTGAGCGCCGCCCACGGCAGCCGCCGCAACCTCATGGCCGCCGCGTGGGCCATGCCGCTGGACTTCGATCCGCCCAAGGTGGCGGTGGTGCTGGACAAGAGCACCTTCACCCGGCGGCTGATCGAGTCCTCGGGCGAGTTCGCGCTGAACCTGCCCTGCCGCGCCCAGGCCGACATGACCTACACCGTGGGCAGCTGCGGCGGCGAGGCGCTGGACAAGTTCGAGGCGTTCGGCATCGGCAGCTTCGCCGGGCAGGCGACGCAGGCGCCGCTGATCGAAGGCTGCGTGGCCTGGCTGGAGTGCAGGCTGCTGCCGCAGCCCGCGCTGCAGGCGCAGCACGACCTCTTCCTGGGCGAGGTGGTGGCGGCGCAGGCCGACGCGCGCGCCTATGCCCAAGGGCGCTGGCAGTTCCGCGACGGACCCGACGCGGACCCGGCGCTGGACGCCCTGCGCACGCTGCACCACATCGCCGGCGGCCGCTTCTTCCTCTGCGGCGAGCAGGTGCAGGCCCATTCGATGGCGGACAAGACATGAGCACGAACCCGAACCGATTGGTCATCCTCACCGGCGCCTCGCGCGGCATGGGCCGCGCCCTGGCCGTGGCGCTGCTGCGGCGCGAGGGCACGCGGCTGCTGACGCTGTCGCGCCGTCCCGACCCGGCGCTGGAAGCCGAGGCGCGCGCCCAGGGCGCGACGCTGGAGCAGTGGGCGCAGGATCTGGCGCAGCCCGTGGCGGCCGCCGAGCGGCTGGAGGCCTGGCTGCGGGCACAGGCCGGCACGCCCGTGGCCGAGGCGGTGCTGGTCAACAACGCCGCGCTGCTGGCGCCGCCCGGCCCGGTGGAAGGGGTGGAGGCGCCGCTGCTGTCGGACGCGCTGCGCGTGGGGCTGGAGGCGCCGGTGCTGCTCACGCGCGCCTTCCTGCGCGCCACCGAGCCCTGGAGCGCGGCGCGCAAGGTACTCCACATTTCCTCGGGCCTGGGCCGGCGCGCCATGGCGGCCAGCGCGCCCTACTGTGCGGTCAAGGCCGGGCTGGACCACTTCACCCGCGCGCTGGCGCTGGACGAGGCGCTCAAGCCGCGGGGCGCGCGCGTGGTGTCGCTGGCGCCGGGCGTGATCGATACCGACATGCAGGTGCAGCTGCGGGGCGCCGATCCCTCGCATTTCCCCGACCACGACCGCTTCGTGCAGCTGCGCGAACAGGGCCTGCTGGACAGCCCGGAGCAGGCCGCCGCCAAGCTGCTGGCGTACCTGGAGCGTCCGGACTACGGGACGCAGCCGGTGGCGGACGTGCGCGAGCCCTGAGCCCTCACACCGCCTCCGCCGTCCTCAGCACCTTGTAGAAGCCCCCGTCCGACTGCACCAGCGCCATCTGCGAGAAGCGCCAGTGCAGCGGCGGCGAGTTGGTGGGCGGCTTGGCGCCCTGGGCCTGGCGCGCCAGCGTCAGGTGCGGGCGCCAGGGGCGCGCTTCCAGCGAGATGCCGAGCTGGCGCAGCCGCAGCCCCAGCTGCGCATGCAGCGACTGCAGCGATGCCGGCACCACCTCCGGCTCCAGCACCGCAATGCCGCCGCGCCACAGCGCCGGATGCGAGAAGGTCAGCTCCGCGGCGCCGAAGGAAGCGGGCATGGCCTGCACCACCCCGTCCACCGCGGCCAGCGGCACCTCGCCGATGAAGTGCAGCGTCAGGTGCAGCTTGGACGCCGGCGTGGGCCGCGCTTGCGGCGGCCAGCGCCAGAGCTGCTGGTGCGAGCGCGCTTCCCAGCGCTGCGCGTCGTCAGGCCACAAGCCTATGAAAAGCCGCGCCTGGGCAGCGGCCGGGGAAGTGGAGTTGTTATCGGGCTGCACGGCGGAGGCGTCAAACGGTTGCATGCCCCCTACCCTAGCCGGCCCGCGCGCTTCGCGTAAGCTGTTACTGCTCATTTCCCTGCCGTGCGCAGGCATCGCGGCCCGCCGTAGCGGCGCCCGCCGCAGTGAGCGTCCCACCCCACACCGTTGTTCCCGGCCGCCGCGCGCGTCGGCCGGCCGG
>JAEYPG010000579.1 GCA_023410975.1 Pseudomonadota bacterium | reverse complement strand
GAGCGGCACGGCCCAGAACGCCGCCGGCATCATGGTGCTGAGCCAGAACTCGGGCATCGGCGCGCTGGTGCAGCAGGCGGTGACGGTCCAAGCCAACATGAGGCTGGGTCGCTGAGGTCTTGAGCCTTGGGTGCCGCCGGGGGCCCACGCCCCCGGCGGCCTCTCTCCATCCGGCAACAGGAGGTTTCATGCTCAACGGCTTCAGCACCAGGGCCGTGACCGCGCTGGCCCTGCTGGCGACACTTTCCTGGGCGGGCCCGGCACGGGCCCTGGAGCCCGCCGCGGACCCGGCGCAACCGCCCGCTCCTGCGGGCAGCAGCACCGCGCCGGCACCTCAGCGCACGGGCTCGCTGCTCTTGGCCAAGCCCGTCACGGCGGACGTGCTGGCGGCCCACCGCGGCGGCGCTCAGACGCTCAACGACATCAAGCTCGACGGCGTCGTCGCCGACAACCATGCCGTCAACCTCGCCACGGGCAGCAACACCATCAGTGACGGCGCCTTCGCCAATGCGGCCGGATTGCCGCTGGTGGTCCAGAACAGCGGCAACAACGTGCTCATCCAGAACGCCACCATCGTCAACCTGCAGCTGAAATGAAGCGCCCGCCCTGCCCCGGCCGGCGTCGCCTGGCCTGCGTGCTGGCCGCGCTGTCCCTGGCCGGGGCAGCCTCGGTCCAGGCCGGCACGGTCGAGCTGCCGATCCAGGCCGGCGGGCCGTTCAACGTGCCCGTGCGCAGCCTCCAGGAGGCCAAGTTCAGCGCCACGGTGCGCCAGCAGTACGACTTCAGCTGCGGATCGGCGGCGCTGTCCACGCTGCTGACCTACCACTACGGGCTGCCGGTGACGGAGCAGGCGGTGTTCGAGCAGATGTTCCTCCACGGGGACCAGGCCAAGATCCGGCAGCAGGGCTTCTCTCTGCTGGACATGAAGCGCTACCTCGAACAGCAGGGCTTCACGGCCGACGGCTTCGAGGCGCCGCTGGACGCGCTGCGCCAGGAAGGCATCCCCGCCATCGCCCTGGTCAACGAGAACGGCTACAACCACTTCGTCGTGGTCAAGGGGCTGCTCAACGGCCGCGTGCTCATCGGCGACCCCTCGGGCGGCACCCGCGCCATGGCACAGGCCGAGTTCGAGAAAGCCTGGGTCAACCGCATCCTGTTCGTCATCACCAACCGCCGCGAAGCCGCCCGCTTCAACCTGGCGGCGGACTGGCGCGTCGCACCCCCCGCGTCGCTGCAGGACGGCATACAGCGCGACGGACTGGCCGGCATCGTGCTGCCGCGCTACGGCCCCTCGGACTTCTGACGCCCCACCAACCACGCCATGAACGCTTGCTTGAGCCGATTCGTCCTGCTGTCCACCGTGCTGTGCGCGGGACCGATCGCCGTGGACCGCCTGGCGCATGCCGACGAGAGGCCCACGGATGCGGCCGGCGTGCCCGCGCAGCCGTCGGCCCAGGCCATCCTGCGCGCCCTGGGACTGGCCGACATGGCGGTCCCGCCGGCCGCGACGCCCGCCGCGGCGCCGGAACCCGCCGGGCAAGCGCCGGCGGCCGTCGTCTCGGCCGAGAATCCGGTCGAGCCCGCAACGGCTACACCGCCCGTACCCGCCGCCCCGGCGCCGGCCCAGCTGCAACTGGCGCAGCGAACCGTCGTGGCGCTGGACGAGACGGCACTGGATACCCTGCGCGGCGGCTTCGTCGGCGACAGCGGGTTGAAGATCTCGTTCGGCATCGAGCGGGCCGTCTACATCAACGGCAGCCTGGTCACGACGACCAGCCTGAACTTGTCCGAGCTGGGAACGCTGTCGGCCGGCAAGGCGGCCGCCCTGAGCCTGCCGGAGGTCGGCAACCGCATCGCCTTCATCCAGAACGGCACGGGCAACGCCGTGCTGACCGACCTGGGGCCGGCTGCCATCGGCACCGTGATCCAGAACACGCTCAACGGCCAGAAGATCCAGACCCTGACCACCATCAACGCGACGGCCAACAGCCTGGGCGTGCTCAAGTCCATCGAGGCGCAGCGCAACCTGCGCAGCGCCATCACCGACTCGCTGCGGCGTTGAAGCGGCGCCGGCGGCCCCCCAATGAAAAACGCCGCGGCCCTCGCGGGCCGCGGCGTGCCTTGCCGGTGGTGCTCCGTCAGAACGTGTAGGGCATGCGCACCGTGAGCGTGATGTCCGGCGTGTCGCGCGTGGCACCCACGCCCAGCGAGACGTTGAGGCTGCGTTCCGCGCTGATCCGGTAGGAATAGCCCAGCACCAGCGTGCCCAGCTGCACCCGCACCGACTTGCTGCCGTCCCCGTTGATCTTCGTGCGGCCCACCGAGCTGTGGTCGTACCCCAGGCTGAAGGAGGACTTCTCGTTGAGCGCCAGGCCCATGCCGAAGTTGAAGCCCAGCACGCTGCCGGGAGACACGTCGAAGGCTGGTTGCTGCGGCGAACCCGGATCGTTGTAGGTCAGGCCTTTCCGGCCGAAGTTGTGCATGTAGCTCACCGTGCCGAAGAAGACGGCCGGGTCGGAGGGATACAGCACGGTGAGCGCCGGCTGCAGGCCCTGGAAGCCGGAGCCCGTGGGCAATTCCTGCTGGAAGCCGGTGAAGCGGTCGTTGGCGAGGTTCGAAGGCACCTCGAAGGGGTCGCGGCCGGTGCGTGACTTGTAACGCAGGCTGCCGATGTAGTAGGGCCGGTTCAGGCCGCCATCGTTGAACTGGTAGCGCGCGGTGAGCTCGATGTCGCCGATGCCGCGGCCGCTGATGGGCTTGAAGGCGTCCTGCTCGTTGGGATTGCCGCCAGAGACGTCCGTATTGAGGCTGCTGTCGCTGCGGTACGAATACGGAATGCGTGCCTCCAGCTCCAGCCGGTTGGTCAGCCCGTAGCGCCCGGTCAGGGCTGCGGTGAAGGTGTTGCGCTTGACCTCCCGCACGTCGATCACGCCGATGGTGATGGCCGGGATGATAGTGTAGCCCACCAGCGCCACCCGGTTGTTCGACGAGTAGGCGTACTGCAGCGAGGGCTCCAGCACGAACTTGCCGCGCGGCGTGAGCACGCCGGGCTGCTCGAAGATCTGGGCCACCTGCGCCCGGCGCCCTTCCTCGCTCGGCGCCTGGCCGACGGCCTGGGTCGGCGGCGCGGCGGCGGCCTGCGCCGTCTGCGGCGCAGGCTGCTGGCCCTGCCCC
>JAEYPG010000544.1 GCA_023410975.1 Pseudomonadota bacterium | reverse complement strand
TCCTTGATAGTGAAGTAAATCCCGTTCGCCCTGAGCTTGTCGAAGGGCCGGCGCCCGGTTGTCGGCGCAGGGCTTCGACAGGTTCAGCCCGAACGGGGTGTTTCCAGCTCCAAGAACGAGTTGGCATGAGGCCGCGGGTGGCCGGGCCTCTGCGCCCGGCCCGTGTCCTCAATGCGAGGTCCCCTCCGACCGCGTGATCTTGTTCCACACGTTGTACTTGCCCACCGGCTTGCTCATGGGCAGGCGCTTGACCTCCTTGAGCGTGCGCGCGTCGTAGACCACCAGCGCGCCGTCCATCTCCCACACGCTCACCAGCGCGTAGCGGCCGTCCTTGGTGAACTCGGTGTGCGCCAGCGTGCGCCCGGGCTCGCGGATCTGCGCCGCCACCTGCAGCGTGCGCTTGTCGATGAGCGTGAGCGTGTCCTTGGCGCCGGGGCTCATCATCGAGTCGGTCCAGGCATAAGGCGTGTTCTCGTGGCTGCGCATGAAGAAGCCGGGGCCCGGCGTGGCGATGCTGCGCAGCGGCTTCCAGGTCTTCATGTCGATCACGTCGATGGCGCCGCCCTGCAGGTTCGGGCTCGCCAGCACCGTGGTGCCTTCCCACGCGAAGGTGATGCCCGAGCCCAGGTGCGGCATGCCGGCGATCGGCAGCTCGGCGATCTTCCTGCGGATGTCCAGGTTCACCACCTGCGCCGTGGGCACCGGCGCCGCGGCGGCGCCCGAAGCGGCTGAGGCGGCCGCGGCCGGCGCCTTGGGCCGCGTCGCGCCCAGCGCGTGGGTGTAGGCCTGGTCGAAGAAGAAGTCGTCCAGCGGCTCGTCCAGCAGCGTGCGGCGGACGTTGAAGGTGCCCGGCTTGGCGATGCCCTCGCCCATCTTGTAGTCGTGCACGTAGCCGTCAAAGATCGGCGCGGCCTTGGGGTCGTAGCTGATCTCCCACAGCTCCGGCAGGTCCTTGAGCGCCACCACGAAGCTCTTGCGCGGCGCCGCGTCGTAGACGGCCGAGACGCGCGAGCTGCCCTTGCCGTCCAGCGTCGTGGCGGCGTAGCTCTTGACCAGGTTGAGGTCGGCATCGAACAGCGCCAGCGTGTGCGGCAGGTAGTTGGCCGCCATCACCCATTGGCCGTCGCCGCTCACGGCCACGTTGCGCATGTTCAGCCCGGCGCGCACCTCGGCCACCACCTGCAGGTTCCACAGGTCGTACTTGGTGATCCAGCCGTCGCGCGAGCCGAAGTAGACGAAGCGCCCGTCGGGCGTGAACTTCGGGCCGCCGTGCAGCGCGAAGCGCGAGGCGAAGCGGTGGATGACCTCGAAGCGGTCGCCGTCCACCAGCGACACGTGGTGGTCGCCGCCCTCCACCACCACGAACAGGTTCATGGGGTCGGCCTTCCACAGCGGCTTGTTCGGCAGCTCCCGGGCCTTGGGGGTCTCGGTGCGCGAGGCGCGGATGTCCGCCTCGGCCCAGGTGGGCGCGGGCGACACCGGCGCGTAGATCCACTGCGCCAGCGCCTGGATGTCGTCGGCGCCGAGCTGTTCCTTGAAGGCCGGCATCTGCGTCGCGGCGCGGCCGTGGGTGATGACCTGCTTGGCCTCGGCGGGCTTGAGCCGCTCCAGGCTCTGCGGCAGCAGGGCCGGACCCATACCGCCCAGGCGCTGCTCGCCGTGGCAGGCGGCGCAGTGCTCCTTGTAGAGCGCGGCGGCGCGGGCCGTCGTGTCGGCGCCCTGCGCATGCGCGAGGTCCGCGCCCATGGCGACCAGGCCGGCGGCCACGGCCACGCGCCAGGCGGTGCTGAGCCAGGCGGTGCCCATCACGCGGCCCTCACGGTGACGGGGCGCGGCCGGTGCTTGAAGGGCGTGATCTCGATGCGGTGCGACGGCGCCCGCAGGCCGATCTCGGCGTCCTCCAGGTAGCAGCCCGGGTCCTCGGCCCACGGGTCGCCGGTGAGCTGTTGCGCGCGCACCCGCGTGTTGCCGCCGCAGAGGGCCAGGTGCCGGCAGTCGGCGCAGCGTCCCGTCACGGCGCGCGGCTGCTGCTTGAGCCCCGCCATCAGCGGGTCGGAGAGGTCGTTCCAGATGGCCGAGAAGGGCCGCTCGCGCACGCTGCCCAGGTCGTGGTGCCACCACATGGTGTCCGGGTGCACGTGGCCGAGGTTGTCGATGTTGGCCACGTTCAGGCCCGAGGCGTTGCCGCCCCACTGGCGCAGCTGCGCTTCGAGTTGCGGCGCCCAGTGCGGCAGGTGGCGCTGCGCCCACATCAGCAGGTAGGGGCCGTCGGCGTCGTTGTTGCCGGTGACGTACTCCTCGTTGCCGCCGCGGCGGGCATCGTCCCAGGCGCGGTCGAACAGCAGGTCCAGCGCCTCGCGCGTGGCGGTGAAGCGTGCGTCGCGACCGCGGTGGATGTTGCCGCGCCCGGCGTAGTTCAGGTGCGAGAAGTAGAACTTCGGGATGCCCTCGGCGCGCATGAGCTCCAGCAGCGGGCGCAGGTCGCCGGCGTTCATGTCGGTCATGGTGTAGCGCAGGCCCACGCGCACGCCGCGGTCGCGCAGCAGCCGCACGGCCTTCAGGCTGCGGTCGAAGGCGCCCTCCAGGCGGCGGAAGCGGTCGTGCACGGCGCCGATGCCGTCCAGGCTGATGCCCACGTAGTCGAAGCCGACCTCGGCGATCTGGTCCGCCAGCGCGGCGTCGATGAGCGTGCCGTTGGTGGACAGCCCCGCGTAGAAGCCCATCGCGCCCGCGCGGCGGCCGATGTCCAGGATGTCCGGCCGCAGCAGCGGCTCGCCGCCGGAGAGGATCAGCACCGGCACGCCGAAGGCCTTCAGGTCGTCCATGACCGTGAACACTTCGCCCGTGTCCAGCTCGCCGGCGTAGTCGTGGTCGGCCGAGAGCGCGTAGCAGTGCTTGCAGGTCAGGTTGCAGCGGCGGATGAGGTTCCAGATCACCACCGGCCCGCGCGGCTTGCGGCTGCGGGTGTCCGGGTAGGTGCCGGTGCGCTCGGCCTGCGCCAGCGCGTGCATGTAATGGGAGATGCGGAACATGGTCAGACCCCTTGCGGGTGCAGGCGCAGCCCGGTCTTCTTGAGCACCGCGCTGCTGAAGAGGATGTCGTGCGAGCGGCAGGCCGGGCCCAGCAGCTCCGCGATGGCGCGCGCCTGCGCGTGCACCGCCTCGCGCGAGCGGCCGTGCAGCATCGCGAACAGGTTGTAGGGCCACTCGGGCGCATGGCGCGGGCGGCGGTAGCAGTGGCTCACGCCGGGCAGGCGGCCCACGGCCTCGCCCAGCGCATCGACCTGCGCGTCGTCCACGTCCCACACGCTCATGCCGTTGGCGGTGAAGCCCAGGCGGACGTGGTGCGGCACGGCGCCGATGCGCCGGATCACGCCGCGCGCGAGCAGGCCCTCCAGCATCAGCCGCACCGTGAGCGCGTC
>JAEYPG010000526.1 GCA_023410975.1 Pseudomonadota bacterium | reverse complement strand
CGGATAATGCGCCGCCGCTTTTGTGCTTTTTGGACCCGCTTCCCTTTTCGGAGATTGCATGTCGCGCCAGACCAAGATCGTCGCCACCCTGGGCCCCGCTTCGTCCTCGCCGGAAACGCTGGAGGCCTTGATCCGCGCCGGCGTGGACGTGGTACGGCTGAACTTTTCCCACGGCACGGCGCAGGACCACATCGACCGTGCCGCCCTGGTGCGTGCCGCCGCGGAGCGCGCGGGCAAGTCGGTGGCGATCATGGCCGACCTGCAGGGGCCCAAGATCCGCGTCGGCAAGTTCGAGAACGGGCGCGTGATGCTTGAAGCCGGCCAGCCCTTCGTGCTGGACGCCGGCCTGAAGGAACTGGGCAACGCCGAGCGCGTGGGCCTGGACTACAAGGAACTGCCGCGCGACGTGAAGCCCGGCGACGTGCTGTTGCTCAACGACGGGCTGATCGTGCTGACCGTGGACCGCGTGCAGGGCGAGGCGGTGCACACGCTGGTGAAGATCGGCGGCGAGCTCTCCAACAACAAGGGCATCAACAAGCAGGGCGGGGGGCTGACGGCACCCGCGCTCACGGGCAAGGACATGGAGGACATCCGCACCGCGATGAGCTTCCAGTGCGAGTACTTGGCGGTGAGCTTTCCCAAGAACGCCACCGACATGGAGATGGCACGCCAGCTGGCCAACGTGGCCGGCGAGCCCTGGCGCCACAAGCCGGGGATGATCGCCAAGATCGAGCGCAGCGAAGCCATTCCGCAGCTCGAATCCATTCTCAAGGCCAGCGACGGCATCATGGTTGCGCGTGGCGACTTGGCCGTGGAAGTTGGTAACGCCGCGGTGCCGGCCTTGCAGAAAAAGATGATCCGCATGGCGCGCGCCATGGACAAGGTCGCCATCACCGCCACGCAGATGATGGAAAGCATGATCGTCAACCCGGTGCCCACGCGCGCCGAGGTCTCCGACGTGGCCAACGCCGTGCTCGACGGCACCGACGCTGTGATGCTCAGTGCCGAGACGGCCGCGGGTCGCTTCCCCGTGGAGACCGTTGCGTACATGTCCGCCATCTGCATCGAGGCCGAGCGCGCCGAGGAAACCCGGCTCGACGGCGACTTCGCCAACCGGCGCTTTGCCCGCATCGACCAGAGCATCGCCATGGGTGCGCTCTTCACCGCGCACCACCTGGGCTGCAAGGCGATCCTGGCGCTCACCGAGAGCGGCTCCACCGCGCTGTGGATGAGCCGTCACCGCATCCACACGCCCATCTACGGCCTGACCTCGCAGCCGCTGACGCAGCGCCGCATGGCGCTCTACCGCAACGTGCAGCCGATGCTCATGCCGCGACTGAACGACCGCGACGAGGCCCTGCGCCAGGCCGAGGCGCTGCTGGTGGCGCGCGGCGTGCTGATGCCCGGCGACACCTACGCCATCACCTGCGGCGAGCCCATGGGCCACCCTGGCGGTACCAACATGCTCAAGGTCGTCGAGGTGCGCTGAAAGTCCTGTCCACGCCGGCCTGCTGGGCCGGCCGCTGCAGAAGCGGGCTCACGCCGTGAGCCCGTGTGTGCTTGGCATGGATCGAGTAAGGCCCGGTTTGGGCGTGCGCTGCCTGGGTGAGCGGCGCTGGGCGCACCGGTAAAATTTCGCACGCGCGGCGGCGAGCACGCCGTCTGCTCAAGTTTCCTTCTCATCACTTCCCGGGGACTCTCACCATGCCTCTCGTCTCGATGCGCCAGCTGCTGGACCATGCCGCCGAAAACGGCTACGGCATTCCGGCTTTCAACGTCAACAATCTGGAGCAGGTGCAGGCCGTGATGGAAGCGGCCAAGGAAACCGGCGCGCCGGTGATCTTGCAGGCCAGCGCCGGGGCGCGGAAGTACGCGGGCGAGAGCTTCATCAAGCACCTGATCCAGGCCGCCGTCGAGGCCTATCCGCAGATTCCGCTGGTCATGCACCAGGACCACGGCCAGAGCCCGGCCATCTGCCAAGGCGCCATCGACCTGGGCTTCGGCTCGGTGATGATGGACGGCTCGCTGATGGAAGACGGCAAGACGCCGTCGAGCTACGAGTACAACGTGGACGTCACCCGCAAGGTCGTCCAGATGGCCCACAAGGTGGGCGTGACCGTCGAGGGCGAGCTCGGCTGCCTGGGCTCGCTGGAGACCGGTGAGGCCGGCGAGGAAGACGGCATTGGCGCGGTGGGCAAGCTGGACCACTCGGCGCTGCTGACCGACCCGGAGCAGGCCGCCGACTTCGTCAAGCAGACGCAACTCGACGCGCTGGCCATCGCCATCGGCACCAGCCACGGCGCCTACAAGTTCTCCCGCAAGCCCACCGGCGACATCCTGGCCATCTCGCGCGTCAAGGAAATCCACGCGCGCATCCCCAACACGCACCTGGTGATGCACGGCTCCTCGTCGGTGCCGCAGGATCTGCTGGCCATCATCAACCAGTACGGCGGCAAGATGAAGGAGACCTACGGCGTGCCGGTCGAGGAGATCCAGGAAGCGATCAAGTTCGGCGTGCGCAAGATCAACATCGACACCGACATCCGCCTGGCGATGACGGGCGCGGTGCGCAAGTTCATGGCAGAGAACCCCGAGAAGTTCGACGCCCGCGAGTGGCTCAAGCCCGCGCGCGAAGCCGCCAAGCAGATCTGCAAGCAGCGCTACCTGGAGTTCGGCTGCGAAGGCCAGGGCGCCAAGATCAAGCCGGTGTCGCTGGACGAGATCGCCGCCAAGTACGCCAGCGGCGCGCTGGCCCAGCTCGTGCAGTGATCGCTTCGGGCCACCCGGCCCGTTGCTCTGCATGACGCACCAGGCCCGCTTCGGCGGGCCTTTTTGCTGCTCCTACAATCCCGCCTCATTTTTTTGCACAGCACCCCTGACCGCCATGACCACTGCCCTGCACGAGAGCTCCATCACCTCACTGCCGCTGCTGGCCCGCGGCAAGGTGCGCGACAACTACGCCGTCGGCGCCGACCGGCTGCTGATGGTGGCCAGTGACCGGCTCTCGGCCTTCGACGTGGTGATGGGCGAGCCCATCCCGGGCAAGGGCGAGTTGCTGACGAAGATGGCGCTGTTCTGGTTCGAGCGTCTGGGCCACGTGGTGCCCAACCACCTCACCGGCGAGGACCCTGAATCCGTCGTGACCGAGGCCGAGCGAGAGCAGGTACGCGGCCGCTCCATGCTGGTCAAGCGCCTGAAGCCGCTGCCCGTGGAGGCCGTGGTGCGCGGCTACCTGGCCGGCAGCGGCTGGAAGGAATACCAGCAAAGCGGCACGGTCTGCGGCGTGGCGCTGCCCGCGGGCCTGCACAACGCGGCCAAGCTCGCCGAGCCCATCTTCACGCCCGCGACCAAGGCCGAGATGGGCGAGCACGACGAGAACATCAGCTTCGAGCGCATGGTCGAGATCGTCGGCCGCGAGCTCGCCGAGCAGGTGCGCACGGTGTCGATCCAGCTCTACCGCGAGGCCGCGGACTTCGCGCTGACCAAGGGCATCATCATCGCGGACACCAAGTTCGAGTTCGGCCTGGACGAGGCCGGCCAGCTGACGCTGATGGACGAGGTGCTCACGCCCGATTCCTCGCGCTACTGGCCCGTGGAGAGCTACGCCAACGCCGTGGCCCGCGGCGACAACCCGCCCAGCTACGACAAGCAGTTCGTGCGCGACTGGCTGGAGGCGGCCCAGGTGGACGGCCAGCCCTGGAACAAGACGGCCCCCGCGCCGGCGCTGCCCGCGGACGTGGTGCAGAACACCGCCGACAAGTACCGAGAGGCGCTGCAGCGGCTCACGGCCTGAACCGGGCCCCCCCAAGAGGGAAGGCTGAATCGGCAATAGTGCTCCTTCCTGACACATCGGAAGGCGGGTCGGCATAAGTATTTCTGCGTGTAATCCCTCCTCAAACGCCGCGCAGTTCCACCCGATAAGACTGCGATGTCCTGCAGTCGCTCCTCCGGAGCGTGGACCCGCTGTTTTGGAGACGATCCCATGCTCAGACTTTTCCGCCGTTCCGAAGGCGGTGCTGGCGCCAGGCCTGATCAAGGCGCCGCACCGCCGAGCGCATCCGTAGCAGGAAGCACCGATGCAGTGGCGGTGGTCAGGGCGATGTCCACCCAGGCTTCCAACGTCGGGCGCGATGCCGCCGAGGTGCGCGGCGCCATGGAGGACACGCAGAAGATCGTCCATGCCCAGGGGCAGGCCATGCAGCAGGTGGCCCAGCAGCTCGACGAGGTGCAGCGCGCGCAGGGCTCCATCGCCACGGCGACGCTGGAGACGCTGCAGGCGGTGGCCCATGCGCGCGAGGCGCTGCAGGCGGTCAGCCGCGAGGTGCAGGGCATCGTGGAGACGCTGCACCAGGTCTCGGACGCGGCCGGGCAGATCACGCAGATCGCGCTGCAGACGCGGCTGGTGGCCTTCAACGCCTCGGTGGAGGCCAAGCGTGCCGGCGACGCCGGCCGCGGCTTCGGCGTGGTGGCCGACGCGGTCAAGGACCTCGCCGGCCAGGTCGAGACCACCTCCAAGACCATCATGCGCACCGTGGGCCAGCTCGACGAGCGCATCGAGAGCTTCAGCCGCGACCTGCGCTTCGACGACAGCGCCGACGTCAGCGCCCGCAGCGCCGTGCACGTGGCCTTCAGCAGCGTCGAGGCGGACGTGGAGCGCATCAGCCAGGCCGCGGACCAGAGCCGCAACATCTGCGCCCGGCTCAACGAGCACACCCAGGAGCTGGAGAGCGAGGTGCAGCAGGCTTCCGCCCGGCTCAACACCGCGCTGGCGTGCAGCGACCGCTTCCTGAAGGTGTCGGAGGCCATGATCGAGCAGGTGGCGGGCTTCGGCATCGAGACCGAGGACACGCCCTTCATCCAGGCCGCGCAGCAGGCCGCCGACGAGATCGCCGCGATGCTGGAGAACGCGGTGCGCCAGGGCAGCGTGAAGCTCAGCGACCTGTTCGACGAGCAGTACCGGGGCATTCCCAAGACCAACCCGCCGCAGTACCTCACGCGCTACGTGGACGTGGCCGACCGGCTGTTCCCGCAGGTGCAGGAGCGCTTCCTGGCGCTGTCGCCGCGCGTGAGCTACGTCATCGCCGTGGACCGCAACGGCTACTGCCCGATGCACAACAAGAAATACTCGCTGCCCCAGCGCGGCGACGTGGTCTGGGACACGGCCAACAGCCGCTACCGCCGCATCTTCAATGACCGCACCGGCCTGGCTTCTGCGCGCAACCAGCGTCCGTTCCTGCTGCAGACCTACCGCCGCGACATGGGGGGCGGCCAGTACGTGCTGCTCAAGGAAGCGTCGGCGCCCATCACCGTTGGCGGCCGCCACTGGGGCGGCCTGCGCATCGGCTTCAGCTTCTGATTCCAGTTCTTGATTGGTACTGAAAGAAAACCCGTTCGGGCTGAGCTTGTCGAAGCCCCTGGC
>JAEYPG010000513.1 GCA_023410975.1 Pseudomonadota bacterium | reverse complement strand
GGCGTGGCCAGGATGGCGGCGATGCGCTCGGCCGACAGCGGCGTATCGGGTGACGTGGCTGCGGCCGGCGCGGATGCCAGGGCTACGGCCTGCCCGGCCGGGGCGCCGGGCCCTTGCGCGCAACCGGCCAGCAGGGCCGCCAGGCCGCACAGCAGCGCCAGGGGCTGCTTCAGGGGTGTGAAAGCCCGCGCGGGCCGGGATCTTGTTGTTTGCACCATGGTCTCCTTCCGCGGCCCGCCAAAGGCGACGGGCCGACCAGGCGCCCATGTTGCCGCCGGGCCAGGACTCGGGCACGGCCTTCGCCGGCAGCAAGGCGCCGGATGCCCGCGCCGGCCCACGCAGCAGGCCGGCGCGGCTGCGCAAGCGGCTTACTTGTCGGACAGCGCCTTGATGGCCTGCTTGTCGCTCTCGTGGATCTGCTTGGCCTCGGCCTTCTGCGCCTTGCGCACGGCCTTCGCTTCCTTCTTGCAGGCGCGCTCGGCGCTGCCGTCCGCCGTGATCTCGCAGTCGGCCCTGTTCAGCTCGTGGTTGGCATCGGCGAGGTCCTTGCGGGCCTCGTACTCGGCCTTGGACTGCGTGTTCAGGTCCTTGGCTTCCTGCTTGTTGATAGCCGGCTGCTCCTGCGCCAGGGCGGGCAGGCTCGGGCTAACGAGGGTGGCAGCAATCAGGGCGGCAAAGAGGGTTTTCATGAGAAGTGATCGCAAACGTTGCACACCCGCGGCCTTTGGCAAGCCCTGTGCCGCTCGCTGGCGGCAGCGAGCAGCCCGGGTTACTGGCGAGAATTTTCCTGAAATGATGAATATCAAGAGCGCCAGCCTGACCGCGCAATCGAAGTTTCGATGAGTAACCACGAGGCCCAGAAGATTTCCCGGTCGTGAAAACCATGACCTCGACGGGAAATAAAGATGCAATTTTTGCGAATGGGGCAACGTGTGCCGTGCTCACCGGTATTCAGGCGTCGTGGCCCGGACTGAGCCTATTTGTTCCTTGCCGCGGACAATCCGGCGGCACTTCGCTTCAGCAGATTTGAAAGCGGTATCAACGTAGTTTTGAGGTTGACATGGCCTGCATTTCGGAAGCCAATCATGCCCGCCCGGAGGGTCCGGCACTGCCGGGGACAATTCAATCGAAGCGACAGGGATGCGGCGCAATTGCAAGCGAGGAGACGTCATGTCCGTTTTCAATTTCGAATTTCCAAACACAGCGGCTTCATTCATGCGCGGGGCGGCCGCGGCAGCGGCCTTTGTGGCGGTAGGGCTGGCCGGTGCGCTGGCGACCCCGCCGGCCTGGGCGGCGCCGGGCGAGCAGTCGGCGGGCAGCACCAATGCCTCGCCCGAGAGCACCGGCGTGTTCTACGTCTATCCCGGCCGGCCGCGGGTCTGGCTATCCAATCACGGCAACCTGCTGCGCTTCGAAGGGCCAACCGGTTATGACCACATCGGCGTAGGCAACCTCAGCGAAGGTTATGTGCTTTGCTATACCGGTTTCGGGAGCCAGCGCAGGGTCTGGGACACGGGCGAATCCGAATCCGGTTTCGGCCCTTCCGTGGCGAGTTGCTCCGGCAACAGCTGCACCATCACGCGCACGACTTCCGACGGCTGGCTGCGCTTGCGCCAAGTGATTTCGAAGGTCGATACCGAGAGATCCCTGACTGTCGAAATGACGTTGACCAAGATCGGCGGGCCTTCCCTCTCCGGCGTGATTTTGCGCCGCCAGGTGGACCTGGACGTCGATGCCGGCGGCAGTTTGGGCTCCGGGGATACGGTCAACTGGTTCGGCGCGACGGAGCGTGAATCGGCTTGGGCCTGGAATGCAGCGAACGACACCAGCCGTGAAGGCCACGCGGTGATGCTGCGCCAGATCCAGCGCACGCCGGCATCGGTGCCCTATTCCGCCAAGGTGACCGAGTTCATTCTCGACAACAGCTGCAGCCCGTTCAATTTGGCGGCTGACGGCCCGGTCCGCGGCGACTATGGCGCCACGATCCAATACAACGTCGGCGGCATGGGCCAGCAGGGCCAGACCTTCATGGGCCGCGTCCAGTACCAGCGCAACTGAAGAAAAGCCTGACGGAAACGGAGGGAGACGATGGCCAGGCGGCCCCGGCGGTGTGACTCCATCGCCGGGGCCGTCGCGCTTTTTCTACCTTGGATCGGATGGACGGCATCCCAACCGCCGTCAAAACAACATACGCGATTCAAACGACAAATTGGACACGACAGGCTGAGTTCCCCTGTGTGGTGCTGAGCTAAGCCCATCCCGTGTAAGGGAAATCAAGGTTCCAAACAGGCGAATCAGGAAGAGGCCTGCCGCAGGTTCAACTCGCTCGTCAGGACACGGTTCACCACGTCAGGTGAACCGTGTATGTATCGCGTTGTTCAGGTTTCAACCACGAGCGTAAACTCGCAACGCAGCCCGTCCGGGCCAGGCTCGAAAGGCCTGGTGACGGCGGCGCGATCCGCAGCCGGCAGCCGCCGCCAGATCGCGTCACGCACGTTGCCCGGATCGCCTTCGACGTAGAGCTGCGTGGTCAGAACGTCGCGCTCGCCCAGGCGCACCTTGAAGTGGATGTGCGGCGTGCGCCCCGTGTACGGCACGGGCCGGATGGTGTGGAAGCGGTAGCGTCCGTCCGCGCCGGTAAGGACGCGACCAAAGCCCTGGAAGGCCGGATCGGCGCGTCCGCCGTCGCCCGGGTGGTGATAGCGGCCTCGGCCATCGCACTGCCAGATCTCCACCACCGCTCCCGCCAGCGCGGCACCCGAGGTGTCGGTCACGCTGCCCTGCACCCAACAGGGCTGGCCCTCGGCGTAGCGCAGCGGCCCTTGCGCCAGCAGGTCGAAATCGGTGTCCTCGCGCGGGCGCACCGGATAGAACGGGCCCTCGGTCTGCGCCGGCGTGGGCCGCAAGCCCGGCGCGGCCCAACCCTCGGGCAGCAGCGGCCACAGGGCCAGGCCCGTGGCGAGGCGTGACAGCCACCGGCGGCGCGAGCGGCGCGAAATTGCAGGGCTTTTCATGGGCGGTCCTCCAGCGGGCGTCAGCAAGGCGTCACGGCAGGCCGCCACAGTCTGCTCCCGCCTGACAGGCAGCACGCCATGCTCCACGCGCGGCGTGCACCGCGCCGGCCATGCCCGTAGCAGCGGCAACACACAATGTCAGCTTGAGCATCACCGCTTTTCAGAGGGAGTTCTTTCATGCACGGCGCGCTGCCCGACACCCCGTTGGACATCGTGGGCGACGTCCACGGGGAGCACGAGGCGCTGCAGTCCCTGCTGGCCGCGCTGGGCTATGACGAGGAGGGCCGCCACCCCCACGGGCGCCGCCTCGTGTTCGTGGGCGACCTGTGCGACCGCGGCCCGGACAGCCCCGGCGTGATCGCACGCGTGCGCGCCCTGGTCCACCAGGGCCGCGCCCATGCCGTGCTGGGCAACCATGAGCTCAACCTGCTGCGCGGGCAGCGCAAGCAGGGCAGCGACTGGTTCTGGAACGAGGGCGCACACCGCGATGCCCGCTTCGCACCCTTCACGGCGCTGCAAAGCGACGCCGAGCGCGCCGAGGTGCTGGCCTTCTTCGAGACGCTGCCGCTGACGCTGGAGCGCGCCGACCTGCGCGTGGTGCATGCCGCGTGGCATGCGCCTGCGCTGGCGCAGTTGGCCCGGCCCCGCCCGCATGCGTCGCTGGCGGATCTGTTCCAGCGGCTGGACGACGAGGCCGACGTGTCGCTGATAGCCCAGGGCTGGCGCGCCCGCGCGCGCGCCGAGAAGGCGCCCTGGCGCCACCACCTGGGCGACGCGGCGGCGCCGGTGCCCATGCTGGAGGCCGTGGCGCACTGCGACGAGGCGCGCCAGGCGCTCAACCCGCTGCGGGTGGTCACGCTGGGACTGGAGCGCCGCTCCCAGGCACCCTTCTTCCACAACGGCCAGTGGCGCTTCACCGAGCGCGTGCCCTGGTGGGACGGCTACGACGAGGACACGCCGGTGGTGGTGGGCCATTTCTGGCGCCACATCCCGCCGCTGCAGCGCGCGCACCTGGGCCGCGGCGGGCCGGACCTGTTCGCCGGCGTGCCGCACCTGGACTGGCTCGGTCCGCGCGGCAACGTCTTCTGTGTGGACTACTCGGTGGGCGGGCGCTGGATGGAGCGCCGCGGCGAGGTCACCCCCGGCAGCACCCGGCTGGCGGCCCTGCGCTGGCCCGAGCGCAGCCTGGTGCTGGACGACGGGAAAACCGTCCACACCACGGGTTTCCGGGCCACGGCGCGGGTTTGATTCAGAACTCGGAAAATGGCATCAATCCCGAACCCGGCTGGTCGCTGGGCAGTTTGCTCGGGGTATGCAGGTAACGGTCGAGGATTTCAAAGAAACGGTCGTAGAAACGCGGCGCGCTCACGGTTTCGCTGGCCACTTTCACCATGGAATCGGTGCCGGTGGAAAAAGGCAGCGACAGCGATCCCAGCGCGCCCACGCCCACGCTGGCCGAATTGCTGCTCTTCTTGAGCTCGTAATGCTCCTGCACCGCGCTGACGAACACCGTGGCGCGCCGCTCGTCGTCCGGCCGGGCCGCCGCGGTGCAGACCACGCGGATCTCCATCTCCACGTGCTGGCCGCCGACCATTTGGAAATTCTTGCGGCCGCGCATTTCCGTGTTTTGTACCGTGCTCACCAGATAACCCTGGCTGAGCAGCGCTTGCCGCGCCGCCTCGCAGGCCTCGGGCGGTTCCAGATCCACCGAGCGCGAGAAACGGTCGGTCGCATCGAAATTTTCCACCAGGCGCCCCGGAGCGGGCGCGTGCAAGGAACTGCAGCCCCAGAGCTGCAGCAGCAATATGGCGGCAACAAACGCTCGGACCACTGGGAATTTGCAGGACAAGCTCATGCCTGGATTATCCCGGAGCTTCGATAACCTGCCCCGCTCGGCGGCGGCAACGGGCCGGCATCACCTGGCGCCACCGTTTGGTTCCCTCGGGCCCGGCCTTTGCCGTCCCCCCGCGAAGCCCCCGGGCCAGGCCCCGGGCCGCGCGCCCTGGGGCGCCGGTGACCGCCACCACAGGAGATCGCATGAAGCTCAAGCTGACCACCTGGATCCTCATCGGCATGGGCGCCGGCATCGCGGTGGGCTACTTCTGCCACGCGCGCTACCCGGACGCGCAGGAGGCCAAGGCCGTCGCCGGCTACTTCTCGATCATCACGGACCTGTTCCTGCGGCTGATCAAGATGATCGTGGCGCCTCTGGTGCTTTCCACGCTGGTGGTGGGCGTGGCCAAGATGGGCGACCTCGGCGCCGTAGGCCGGATCGGCGCCAAGACGCTGGGCTGGTTCTTCGGGGCCTCCTTCATCTCGCTGGCGCTGGGCGCGCTGCTGGCCAACTGGTGGCAGCCCGGCGTGGGCCTGAACCTGCCGCTGCCCGATGCCTCGGCCTCCTCGGGCCTGAAGACCAGCTCGCTGTCGCTCAAGGAGTTCGTCACGCACCTGGTGCCGCGCAGCGTCTTCGAGGC
>JAEYPG010000427.1 GCA_023410975.1 Pseudomonadota bacterium | reverse complement strand
CTCCTGTCCATGCTGACCGAGGGCCAAGACCCGAAATTCATCCGCATCAACGGGACGGGGGTGGGTGGTTCTGTCGGATTGCTGCTGCATATCATGCCGTTGATCGGGTAACGGGATAACAGACGAAATGGCTTACCAGCAAAAACTGGCATGACACCCGCACCAAGCATGCCGAACCAAGCAAGCTACCTGAGCAGCGGCCGTTCGAAACGGTGTTTGGCTCGCCCTTATATTTGCACTTGAAACTACTTCGAAAATGAATCCTTCCATCTTGGACAGCGTGCTGCCCACGATTTTCAAAGGCGGTCCGCTAACGGACTACGAGGTCTTTGTCATGTCCAATGGAGGCCTTGGAACAAGGCATATCCCGACAGGGACCGTAGTGCCCCATGTGATTGCCAACCCGGATTTCTTGCAAACCGGTGAGGTACTCCTCGAAGGTATGCAGCACCTGCAAGCGCTGAGCGTCGCGAACCTTGCAGTTAGCGTAGTCAACCTGGGGGTCAGTACATGGACCGCGATCAAGGTCCACAAGATGGACAAAAAGATCGACGTTGTCGCGGGCAAGGTCGACGACCTGGTCCGGGGACAGTTCCGGACCGACTCGTTGATCACCGAATCTACACGGCATTTGGAGGGCCTGATACAACAGAACTCGGCGATGCTGGGCGTACTGGCGGACATCCAGTCCGGCACACGCCATGATGTCAGCCTGCTGCGCATGGCGACACAGCAGGGCTTCATGTCCGTACTGCAAACCATGGGCTCCATCGAAGCCCGCCGGCAAGCCGACGAACTGGAACAGCAGATGCGTGCCGTGCTGAGGTACTACACCATCTGCACTGACGAGCTTGCCAAAGGCGCAGCACCCCCGCGCACCGATCTCCGGCGCATCATTGACAAGGCATCCGACTTGGTCGCGTGGCTGGATACGCGCATGAAGCCGCTGGACATCGGCCACCCTCAGCGACTTCCTCTGCTGACGGCCAAGGCGTTCGCATTGCGCCTGGAAAGCGAGGCCCGCCAGCAACTCGACGAAGGTCTCGAAAGTCGAGAGGCCGAAATCTCGGAGTTTTGCATGGTTCTGCAGCGTGAGGCATGCGTCCTCACGGAAAACGCGTCGCTGTACGTCCTGGCCGAGGAGCGCGCCATCCTGATCAAGCAGTATGTCCTTCTCGTTCGCGCGTTGAAGGAGCCCGTCACCACAGTGGCCCTCTCTGATGGGACGATCATGCCTTACTACCCTACGGCCCTGTCACGCTGGGATGGCGGCGTAGTCTGCATACGAGAAGAGCTGCAAGGCTTGACCGAAGGCAGGTCCGTCAACATGGACGAATCAATCCCGTTGCTGAGCCTGGAAGAGCATGGTGCATGGGTGCAGCTAACGGGAGAGCTCTCCGGCAGCTCCGTTAAGCGGAGCATGCTCACTCAACGTCTTGGAATACCTGACTCTCTATCTCCCCACATAGCTACGCAAATCTTGCGCAACATGCTGCTGATCGCACCGACCGCCGCACAAGAACTGCGCCGTACCATCCTCAACGAGACGTCGGCATGAGCACACCGAAGCCGGAGTCCAGCGCCGACACGCTGCACCGCGTAGCAACCTCCTGGAAAAGCGTATCTGACCGGATCGACGACCTCGCGGAGCAGATCAAAGGCCTGATTGGCGACGCCACATTCACACATCTGCTCCAGCAGTACGGTGCTGAACGGAGGGCGCTGGCTGCAGCCGTGACAGATCTGCAGGCCGTTGCATCGTGTCCCGAGGTCGTCATTGCAACGACCGGCACCACCAGCTCGGGCAAGAGCACGCTGGCCAACATGCTGGTCGGTGCATCGCTATTGCCTGTCGCAGTGGGTGAAATGAGCGCTGGCGTAGTGGCCGTTCATCACCATCCCACACGCCGCAGCGTCAGGATCGCCAAGACGGCAGGCGCCACATGGTGGACAGGCGAACGGGAGATCGATGACGCCGAGCAGGTCGCCCTTCTGCTCGAAAAGACGATGGACCGCTACCGGCACGAGTTGGAGAAGCCCGAGGAAGGTTCGCGGGCGTTACCGGAGGCGCCACGCATCGATATCCACTGGCCCACCGTCATGGGGAACCAGCCAGAGCGTTTCGGACTGCCAGCGCAGGCGCGCCTGACGCTGCTGGACCTTCCGGGCTTGAAGTACACCAATGACGAGGTCAACGGAAATGTAGTCCGCAGTGAGGCAAGCAAGGCCCTATGCCTGGTAACCTACAACGCGGCGGAAACGGATCACACGAAGCAGGACACGCTCCTCAAGCAGGTCGTCGACCAAGTCGCCGCGCTGCAAGGTTCGCCATCGCGAATGCTGTTCGTGCTCAACCGGATCGACGTGTTCTTGGATGATCGCGATCCCAGCGCGAGTGAAGCGGCTTTTTCCGGTCGGATCACCCAACAGATCCGCGAGCAGATTGCGCGCGCCCTGCCCGAGCACGAGAGTGCTGCACGGCGGATTCAACCCATTGCACTGTCCAGTGGTCCAGCATTGCTTGCCCTGCAGGCGGCATCCTGTAGCGGTCCAAAGCAGGCACATACCCTCGAAAAGCTAGAGGACAGGTACAAAGGGCTGTTTTCCAAGGATTTCATGAAACGCTTGCCGCGGTCTGCCGACGACTGGTCGGCGGAACAGCGCCAGAAGTTTCTGCGCATGGCCCGAGAAGGTTCCCGAGTGCCAGCGTTTGAGGAGCAACTGAAGCAGCACATTTCCACGAACCTGCCCGAGTTGCTGCTGCCCAAGCGTGTGGAGGACGCCTACCGGCCCGCGAGGGCTTTGGTGCAATCCCTGGACGGAGTGATCCAAGCCTATGGTGCCGCAGAGCTTGCGGATCTGAAGGCAGCGAAAGAACGACTCAACGCCCTGCACCGGGAGCTCGTTGAGGTGGCCAACTCTAAAGTGAATCGTCTCCTGGACCCTTTGCAGGAGGTAGTTGCCGCGTCCATAGGCCCCAAAAGCGACTACCTCCAAAAAATGCATGGCAGCCTTCAGCAACTCAATGCACGGGCAAGGGAGGGCGACGCGCTCGCAGAAAAAATGGCGCTCGTCCTTAGCATGAGCTCACACTTGTTTTTAGACAACCTAAGACGTCTGGAGCAGTTCGTGGCAGAGCTTCTGTCAATGGGCAACAGCACGGATGAACTGCTGGTTGGTCTACCAAGTTCTTCCCGACTTCAACGTGCAACGTCACAGTTAGCCAGGACCCCGTACAAGAAAGACTTCTGGAACAAGCAATCGTTCACCGGCAAAGATGCAACGGTGGTAAAGCAGGCACTGTCCGACTTCTCCGTGGCCTATGCGGAAACGGCTCAGGAACTGCTTACGCTCATGGCCAGCCAACTCATAGAACGCTTATCTAGGGAACTCACAAGCTGTACCGAGTTGTTGACTGAGTCAATCGAGGCCCAAGTTAGGGAGCGTTGCACAGCGGCAGGTTTTGAAGCGCTGGCGGGCATCTTCAGAGTCTCTTACCAAGCGGCCGATCTCAAGTTACCTGTATTGGGCCTCATCGCAGGATTCACGGAGAAAAAACGCGAGATAGAGCGGCAAGTTGTCGAGCGTTACACCGACTATGAGCGCAGGTTCTATACCCTGTTTCTAGTCAAGCACGAGGTTGAGCGTTCCCGCACGGTGACGAAAAAAGCCGTTGAAGACGTTCTTGAGGTTGAGGGATTTGGAAAGTTCTTGTCTCGCTTCAGCGAGCGCGAAAGTTCCAATGGGCAGGCCTTGGATGGCGCAGTGCAGGCTTGGCTGCAAGAGAACATCAATCTTTATTCAGAACTGCTTCGCGGTTCCTTGGATGAGGGCGTCAATCGCTACACCGGGCTGTTTGTGGAGCGGATGCGAGAGTTGGAGAACGCGACGCACAGGCGAGTCGATGAGGTGGAGAAGTCGTGTGCAACTTCCAAGAAGGAAGTACTGAGCCTTCTTGGTAAAGCCAGGTTGTGGCGACAGCTGGAAAAGACTGATGCTGCTGCACGAATCGATTCGCTCTACAGCGTCTGCTGAACCGAGCCGGCCGGTTCACATATCTCAAGTGACCTACAACGATCATGATGAAGCTGATAGCTTGGCTCACTGCTCTCTTTGGCATCACAGCAGGGTTTGCGAAATGGGTCCAGGCAAGTTGCCGCACAGGTCCCTCCACACGTTCTGATTGCAGCAGGCACCCCTTGCAGGATATCTCGGCACAAGCCCAGGCTCATGCGGCGGGACAGGAGTGCGTTTCTTACCTGATTGCAAGCTATGCCATCGAGGTCAGGACTTGGCATCCCCGTCCCGACGCTGTGCGAGCCCTGGTGACTTCCAGTAACTACTGGAAGGCGCACCAAGGATTTGACTGGCAGCAGGGCCTAGAGCGGCTCGGATTGACGCCCTGCTCCGACGACACACCGCTGCTGGACAGCGAGGTCGTCATACACGTGTTTCAAGACTGCCGGCCGCAGACCAGGGTGCCCACCTCTCGTCTGGAAATGGCATGGACTCTGGAGCAGGCGGCGAAGGAACAACACATGGTCTTCATTGGCAGTTTTGCAATCAACCACATCGACATGCTAATGAGTTCAGGCTTCCAAACCTGACAGGTCTAAGAGCAAAGGCAAAAGGGGAAGTAGCGTTCCCCTCAATTCGGCCATCGACATGCCGCCCAGTGCCAGGTGTGCCAGCGTTCGGGCTGCGGCTTCCATCGGCACGGACAGCGCCGGCTCATCCGTGCCGCCGGCGGCCAGGACTGCGGTCGCGGCTTGGTG
Organism: Pseudomonadota bacterium; assembly: GCA_023410975.1. Taxonomy (GTDB): domain Bacteria; phylum Pseudomonadota; class Gammaproteobacteria; order Burkholderiales; family Burkholderiaceae_C; genus Azohydromonas. The sequence goes on along the minus strand of JAEYPG010000427.1, from coordinate 10,943 downwards.
CGCGGTCTCTGGCCGGCGCAGCGCAATGCCAAGCGCCACGTCGAGCAGCAACTGCGTCGGCGTTGTCACTTTCCGCCGTATAGACGCCACGGCGTTTTCGGCGTCATGGAGCCACGCGGTTTCCGCCGTAATGGAGCCACTTCCTTTTCGGCATATAGGAGCCACCCAGGGCTGCCGGACACCTCGATCTGAGCCCGGCCACGTCGGTGCTGAAGTGCGTGCCACACCAGGTGGGCATGGACACGGGCACTATGCAATGTTTGTTCCGAACTCTAACCGCGAGTTTTCGGACACAGCCTAGTACTTCCAAGGCCCTCACCCGCTACTATTAAGTTCCGCAATACCTCCTTAGCATGGGCAGCAACCGTCATCGTGCAGTTCAATGCCGCTTTCTTTGTAGACCGCTCGCCAGTCTGGCCGCGCTGCTTTCTGGGGCAGTTCTCCGTTTTCGCCTTTCGTTATCCAGACAATCTCGGCACGTTCCAGCACCTGCCGCACTGAATCCATACTAATAACAAAATCACATTCAAGCAGTGGAGCCTTCAGGTCTTTAACTGGCACGGCATGCTCAAAGTGGAGTCCTTCACCTTTACGCCAATGAGCGGGAGCCTTGTAACGGCGCTTTTGCAGGCAACCTTGACCACCTGCAGCTTTCCAAGCCTTGGCAGCTTCAATCGAGACAAGAGGGCGAACGAAGTACTCAATGTGCCGGCAAGCCGTTGCTAATTGCTTGTCGAACCAAAGTTGCCATCCTTCATTTCTTTGATACTTCTGGTGCGCCTGAAGCAAATGGACCACATTCTCAATAACTGGTTCAGGGAGTGGCTGAATTATTGGCATGTCGCGGTGGTTAATTTAACAGGTTGAGATTAATGGCACGCTCAGCTGTTTTATGCTGATGGATGCATTTTGCTCACACAAAAGACGCACAGCAGTCGCGTTTAATAGACAGGAAGCTGTTTGGAGTACGAAGGCAAATTTAGTTGTTCATCCCCAATCACGCTTGTCTTGCCAAACTGACGATGCTCAAGAGTCCAGTTGCGAAAACTCCCAGGCACCCCAATTTGTGTGCTCTGCCGCTCTCCGACATAAAACCAAACATGGTCGCCAGGCTGGGTAAGCAGCATCATATCCACGCCCCTCGGAATTGAGGGGTCGTAAGCATCATCGGCATACGTAAAGCCGAATATTTCTTTTCGCCCAACCAAAAGCAGCGTTAGGCCCAAACGATGCCCAATCGGAGTCAAGCTGATTCTGTCAATAACGCCGTCGATCTTCATTCTGACAATGCTCATAAACTAGATTTCCAAGTTTACCAATTATTCTCTACTTGCAAAGCTGCCTCGGCTGCGACAACCAGCTATTCCAGAGGTCGAGAAGCCATAGTCTGCCCCCATGGCGGAGCATCGTTGGATTCACCTCGGTTGCGGCGGCAAGTCGGCACGCATCAGGGCAGCGGCTGCTCGCTCGGCTGTGCTGTATCGGCCGGCACCAGCTTGAGAGTGGGATGCCGGTTCGCGGCCAGCAGCATCATGGTCCAGCGAGCGTTATTGATCTTGCGCTTGCCGCTTTCGATGCTCTTGACCGCCGCACCGTCGTAGAGATCAATGAGCTCGGCCACCTGGTCGAGCGTCCAGTTCATGCGCAGCCGCAGGGCCTCCACCTCCGCCCCGGTGGGCGTGGGCAGCTTGGGATAGATGCCCAGGGGCTGGGCTTTCGTCTGCCGCGACCGCTTCCGCTCTTGTTCTGGCGTGACAGCTGCTGGTGGCGCCGGGTTGCCGGTCGATGTCATCGAAAGCGCCTTCATGGAGAAATCCGCTCAATATAGGCGCTTCGCCAAGATTGCCGTTACCTCACGGCATCCATGCCGCTCGGCGGGTGCGATTTCAGGACCAGCGGGCTGGGAAGCATGCCAATGCACTCGGCAGCGGCCGGCTACTCGACGGCGGGCATGGGCACCGAAGTGCAGTGAACGAGCAAGCCTGCCTCTTCCTGCTCGGCCGCCCAGCGACGCAGCCGGTCCTCCATTCCATGAGGCACGGCGACCACGTAGGCCCCGGAAGGCGTTGGGAAGTCCCAGGCGCCGTCGGTGATCTTGCAGAGGTCAGTAATCAGCCCCGGGTCGGGCTTGGTCAGGGCGATGCGAAACAGCTTCATCGGTACGTCCCCACGGGGTGAACAGGTGGAAGAGGAAGGTAATGGCCGGCGGCACCTTTCAGGCCCGGGCATGGATGGTCAGGGGCAGGTGTCCTTGTCGGGCAGCGTCAGTGCGGCGGCGTCGGCGATCTGCTCCAGCGCCAGCAGCGGTGCCTGGTACTGGACACGCGGCGTCGCGAGATCCCGGCGTCCTTGCAATGCCTGGCGCCGCCTTTCGAAAAGGCCTTGCTGCCACCACTCGCATGCAGCAAAGGGCGTCATGCATCGCTTGCGCATTCGTTGCCGCCGCCGGTGAAATGATCGGCCACTGGAGCCATTGGCGCCGGTGGCTCAACAGGTTCGTTGCGGCTGCCAACGGGAGCTGCACCAGCCGTGGCATGGACCACGGGCGTGGTGGCGAGGTAGCAGGCGCTGGTAGCGCCGATGCGGCCCACGGTCAGGCCGACAGGCCGGCCGTCGATGGTCCAGACCGTCTCATCTCGCCGGGCGTCGTATCGGCACGCGAGACCGGCGCCGAGCCCGTAGCCGGCACGTTGCAGCGCCTGGCTGAACTCGCGGAGAGACACGCGACGGGCCTCTGGGAGGTGGGTGTCCATGGCACGTGCGGCAAAGCCAGTCAGACAGCAGGCCCAGGCGAGGCAATGGCACGCTGCGCCCGATCCAGCCAGCCACCAGGGCGGGAAAACTCCTGCTCGCCGATGCCGCTCGGCACGGTGGCCTGCGCCACCAGCGCCATCAGCGCCAGCAACGCAGCGTTGTGCTCCTGCAGGTCCGTTGCCCGTTGCTCGGCCGCTCGCAGCGTGTCCTCGGTGCGCAACAGCGAGCGCGACACGTCGCGCAACTCCTGCCGCATGCCAGCCAGCACCGGGGCACTGAACACCTCGGCGGCGATCTCGGCCGTGGTCGACGCTGGCCCCGCGGCCACGCCGGCGTCACGCCCCATGCTGGCCCAGCCCGCGCAGCCGCCGGCGCGGGCCTGCGCGCGCAGCGCCAGCGTTTGCAGGTCCAGCTGGCGCAGCTGCGCGGCAAGGTCCTGCTGCGAGTTGCCGAGCTTCCGCTGCATCGCGGCCCCGTACTGCCGTGCCATTTCGCTCTTGCTGAGGCTGCTCCAGTGGACGCGCGAGGCACTGCCCAGCATGGAGTTCAGTGCCGCGGCCAGGTGGCGGGCCTTGATGCCGCGCACGGCAGCCAGGAAGCAGCGCCCGGCATCGTCGCAATCGGTCTGTTCCACGTCGTGTGCTCCTTCGCGGTGATGAAAGCCAGCACAGGCACTCAATGGGAGGTTCTGCGCTTGTGCAGGAATCCGGTTCGTGGGCAGCGGCTGGTACACGGGGCAGCGACCCTGGGCGGCACGCTCTACCGCCATGGCGGCAAGGCCGCCGTGCCCGGCGGCTGCTCGAGTTCGAAAGCGCGGCAGTCCATGGAGGCAGGCAGCAGCACGCCGCCGCGGCGCTGCCAGTGCTGGCATGTTTCGCATTGCCTGATGGCGCCCGTCAGTCCCACGCCACCCCGGCACGGCAGTCCTGGTCGTAGGTGTCCACCTGCGCGCGGTACTGCTCGATGGAAAGCTCGCCACAGTTGACGCGATGCGCCAGGTCGGCGAGGTAGCAGCCGCGCTGGAAACTCGGCAGCACCGCCACGCGGTCAAGGGCGCCATCGTCGCGATGCCGGTATCCCGCCATCACCACGGAGCGCACGGCCTCGCCGGCGCGACCCCACAGGGAATGGACCACAAGGCCGCGTTCGTCGAACAGCCGCACCCGCCAGCTGCCGGGCTCCGCATCGGGCAGCACGACGGTCCAACGGGCGGCGTGCTCGCGGCGCAGGGTGGCGCCGTTGCGCGTCGGCTCCAGCACATTCCGCAGAGCCTGCAGCCGGCGCTCGCCGCGGCGGATCAAGTCGGAAGAACGGAGCATGGCTTGTGTCGTTGCGGAGCCCGGCATCGGCGCCGGGCCGTTGGTCGGACGAAGCGCTCAGGCGACAACTTCCAGCAGCGCGCCGGCCTTCGCGGCCAGTTCGCGCACGCAATCCCAGGCGCGCAGCTTCAGCCCCTCACCAGCGCCGAACCATGCAGAGGTCATGCGGGTGTCGTCGGTCCTGCCGCGCTCGTGGTCCACGTAGTCCGTGACTGCGTTGAGCAGTGCCCATGCATTGGCGTTGCCGCACAGGTCGGCGCCGATCTGCTCGCCGCCGAAGAGGCTCATGAGGCGCTTGTAGCCCCGGCTGGCGCGCACGTCCGGCGCCGGCTTGCCCTTCGGCGTGGCCTGGACTGACAGCAGCAGGTCCGCCACGAACTTGTCGGCCTGGGCCTCGGTCACCGGAACCTCGGCCAGCAGCCGTGCCTCCACCAGCCAGCGTTCCCACACGGAGGCCACGATGCCGAGTTGCCGACGCACCGCCTCGCCGTCGAACTTCCGCACGTGCGGGACTCGCACGCACTGCACGACAGAGCCCTCCGTCTTGTCCGCTTCGGTCTGTCCCATGCCGACCGCGCCGGCGGACATGTTCGCGCCGGCGGCCATCGTCAGCGTGTTGTGGCAGACCACCCGCACCGTCGTGAACTTGGCGACCGTGGCCATGGTGCCGTCGTAGCTCGTGGCCAGCAGCACGTAGGGCCGCACCACGTCGTGGCCGACCACCGGGGCGCCATCGCTGACCCTGGCGAGCCCCCATACGCGGCGGCCCTCGGCCAGGACGCCTGCGGTTTCCAGGCTGAAGCCGCCCAGGTCAGCGAGCTTGCCGAAGAACGCGAGGACCTCGCCGGGCTGCACCACGAAGTAGTCCTTGGCGACCACCGAGAGCGGAGCGCCGGTGTCCGAGCGGTAGAGCACGTCCCGGCCTGCCATGGCCTCGATGCGATCCGTGGCGCCGGCATGGGCGCGCTGGAACAGGACCGGCGTGCGCTCGACGGTGTAGCCCAAGCCGGCTTCGCGGCGCCAGGTTTCAAGATCGGCGCCGGCCGTCAGGCGCTGCCCCAGCTTGTGCCACGGGGCCTCGCCGACGAATGCGATGGCGTCGCGGCCGGTGGTGGTGTCGATCATGTGAGCCATTTGCATCTCCTGCATGCGCCCTGGCGGGCAGGGTCGGGAAGCGGTCAGCGGCTGGTGTATTTGCATCGCCTGAATCTAATAATAGGCGAAACGCCAATTTTGAGCAAAATACAACCTTATACAACCACAGCCTCCAGGGCATAGACGCGGTGATTTTTGTTTCGCCTATTATTTATCCATGGACGCACAAAACATAGCCTGCCCGCTCGCTGGAGCTTGTGCGTGCCAAGTGCGCGACGGGCTGGAATGACTATCAGACTACGTCGGTCGATTTCACATGCCGGGCACTTCCCGGCTTTTCTCGCCACCACACCGGGGTTGATGCCCTGGTTTTCACTGGAGAAGTAAATGGACCTCTCTGAACAAAATCAGATCACCGAAGCAGTCAAGCGGGTGCAAGGGCGGGAAATAACCGTACCGCTGAAGCATTTGTTCCGTGACCCGCTCAATGTGAGGCGCAAGGCCCCGGCTCGTGGCGTCGAGGAACTGGCGGCGCTGATCCACTCGCAGGGACTGCTGCAGAACCTCATCGTGCGAGGAGAGTGGACCGGCAAAAAGGTACCCAAGCCCACTGGCCGCTATGGCGTCGTCGCCGGTGGCCGCCGCCTAGAAGCACTGAATTTGCTGTTTACTCAGGGCAAGGTGCCGGCTGATTTCCCGGTGCGCTGCCTGGAAGTTTCGCAGGAGGATGCGCTGTCGGTTTCTCTGGCCGAAAACTGCGGGCGCGAACCGCTCCACAGCAGCGATTTGTTTGACGCCTTCGCCGCGATGCTGGAACAAGGCAAAACAGTTTCTCAGATTGCTGATGCGTGGGGCATCAGCCCTATTACTGTGGAGCGTCGGCTGAAACTTGCCAAGATCAGCCCAAAGCTCATGGCGCTGTACCGGGACGATAAAATCGAACTGGAACAGCTGATGGCGTTGACCTTCACCGACGATCACGAATTGCAGGAGGTGACGTGGTTCAACTCGGCACCCTATGAACGGTCGGCCCACAATCTACGTCGCAAATTAATCGAGCACGACGTGCCGCCGAATAACCCGCTGGCGCGCTTCGTCGGCTTCGCTGCCTATGAGGCAGCCGGTGGTGAGGTCCGGCGCGATCTGTTCACCGACAACGAAGCGGCGCCGGGCTACATGACGCAACCGGCCCTGCTGGAAAAGCTGGCCGTGGAGAGGCTGGAACGCGAGGCTGAAGCCGTGCGCTCCGAAGGCTACTGGCAGTGGGTGGAGGTCCGCACCAGCCTGAGCTACACCGACCGGCAGGCGTTCGACCACTGCCGCACCCTCGACGTGGACCCGAGCGATGAACAGCAGCAGCGGCTCGACGCCATCGAGACGCTGGTGTCCGGGCTGGAAGGTCAGATCGAAAACTTGGACCCTGAAGCCGACAGCGCGACCATCGACGCCCTGGAAGCGCAGCAGCGGCAGGCCGAAGCCGAGCGCGAGACCATTGAGCAGACCCTGCAGCAGATCGACCCGCGCGATCTGCCGCTGGCCGGCGCGGTGGTGCACGTGGACCCATGCGGCGAACTGGCCGTGCTGCGTGGGCTCGTGCGCGTGGAGGACCGTAAAGCCCAGGTTGCACATGGCGGCGCGGCGGCGGCACCGGGCACCACTAGCGCGAGCACGGCGCAGGCCAAGGCGCCCAAGGCCGACTACTCGGAAAAGCTGTTGCGCCAGTTGACCGCGCATCGGACTGCCGCACTGCGCGCAACGCTCGCGGACAGCCCGGCTGTCGCACTGCGTGTGCTGGCCTACCAGCTTGCCGTGCAGACCGGCTTGTCGTCGCGCTGCGGCTCCGGTGACCGGCCCGTGTTGGCGGCGGTCTGAAGGTGCGCTTTTCTGGGGGTCACGACGCACTTTTCGGCGATGCCGACGCACTTTGAGTGCTGGATTGGCCACCCTGGTGAGATCGACTGCTGAGGGTCCCGGGAAGCAGCTCTTACCATTGCCGACCATGGGCGTGGCATCTTGGCCACGGTGGTGTCCGAGCTGGCAATGAACTGGGTGTGACGTGACCTTCAAACTCGCCGTAATACAAGGCAACGTCGATTTGGATCACGGAGTCAGGGAGGCGGCTCGTGCACTTGCTTCGGATCTGTATGGGCAGTTCGAAGAACAGGAGTTCTCTGGGGACGAAGTAGAGGACGTGCTTTTGCCTGCCTGGCTTGATGACTGGCGCAACTGGTTCCCGCTCAAGTCGCTGGCAGCGCTTGGGCTCTCGCCGGTGCAGGAGAGGCTGCGCATGTACGCCACTGCCAGCGCGTCCCCGCACATCGACGACATGGACGGGTTGGCGGCCATTCTCGTGCTCTTCAACGACGGACTGACCTTCAGGCAAGGCAACGTCCGGCACCGGACAGCGCCTGGGGAATGGTTCATCCTGGACGACCGCCTTCTGCACGAGGTCAAGGAGGCCAAGAATTCGACGGTCTACCTCTGCTTGTCGTTGCCGTTGCGAGCGAGCTGAGCCCGGAAGGCGCAGGAGAAGCGTCAGAACGGCTCGTCCGGGTCCAGGGGCAGCGAGTGTTGCTGCGTCACGCGGTCGTCGCACAGCGCGCGCTGGATCTCGGGGCCGTAGGCGGCCCAGAGGTGGTCGCGCAGCAAGTCCACGGCTTCGAAGACTGCCAGCGCCTGCTCGGCGGTCCAGTGTGCGGGCAGCTCGATGCACCGCGCCTTCTCGGGTCTGGAAGTGGTGCTCATGCACGGGCCTTTGCGCTCGAGCGTGCGCGCGTGGCGGCGGTGCGGGCCGCCGCACGCTGCGCGGCCCGCTCCTCGGCTTCCTTCTGCCGGTACGACTCGCCGTCGATGCGTACCACCTCCGCGCGGTGCATCAAGCGGTCCACCAACGAGACGACGCAAGCAGCGTTCGGGAAGACCTGGTTCCAGTCAGCAAACATCTTGTTCGTCGTGATCACTGTGCTCTTGTTGAGGTAGCGACGACTCACGAGCTCGAACAGCAGGTCGGCGTGGCGGTCGGAGTAGGACAGGTAGCCCAGCTCATCGACGAGCAGGATGTCAGGTGCGGCATAGCGCTGCAGTCGCCGGCGCAGCGCCGAGTCGCTGTCCAGCGCAGCCAACTCGCTGAGCATCTGGCCCGCGGTGGTGAAGAGGACGGTGTGGCCGGCCAGCACCGCCTGGTAGCCCAGGTTAGCCGCGCACATGGACTTGCCCACGCCGTTGGGGCCGACCAGCACGACGTTGCTGGCGTCCTCCAGGAACTGCAGCCCCATGAGCTCCTCGATGGCTGCACGGTCGATCTCCTTGGGCCAGCTCCAGTCGAAGTCGGCCAGTGGCTTGAACTGCCCCAGGTGCGCATCGCGCAGCCGACGCTCCAGGCTGCGGTCAGCCCGCTCGGCGAGCTCCCATTGCAGCCACTGGTGCACACGGCGCTGAGCCTCGGAGTCCGCGGTGACCTCGCCCCAGTGCGCAAGCAGACCATGCAGGCGCAACGCCTTGGCCTGCTCGCGCAGCTCCGCCAGCGTGAAGGTGGCGTCAATCCTCGGCTTGGTCTTGGGCAGGGTGTTCGGGACGGCGGCCATGGCGGTCGTAGATCTCCAGCGGGTGGGGACGCACCGGCGCGTCGCGGCGGGCGACGTGCTCGGGCAGGATCAGCGGGATGGGTGGCGGCAGTCCGGCGGCCTCGCGGGCGCGCTCCAGGGCCAGGCTCACGGCATTGGGATGCGGCACGCCGCGGCCGATGGCGTCGAGGATGGCGTCCTGCAGCGGCTGCGCGCCGTAGCGCTGCAGCAGCCGCAGCAAGGAGGCGGTGATGGCGCCGAGGTTGTGGCCGCGCGCGGCGGCCATCTGCAGCAGCTGGGCGCTGGCCGGCGCGGCCTGGGCCAGCTGGTCGTAGCCGCGGTTCTGGCGCGCCTGGCGCTTGTGCGCGACCAGATCCTGTACATGGGTCGGATCCTCGATCAGCTGGCCACGGTCCCAGCAACGCGCATGGCAGGCCAGCTCGGCGGGGCCGTCGAAGATGCGCACGCGCTGCTCGTCGGCCAGCACCGCCAGGGTGCGCTGCACGTGCGTGTGCGGCACCGAGTAGTCGTTGAGGTCGAAGCGCACATAGGGCGTCTTGCCGACCGCGACGGCCACGCGCTCGCCCAGCACCCAGTCGTACGAAGGCAGCGGCAGCAGATGAGCGCGCTCGGCCTCGAACGCGGCGCCGACCGTCATGCGGTGGTCCTCGGGCCACGGCCGCTCGCACGCGGCGCCCTCGCACCAGCGCCGCGCTTGCGCGTTGAGATCGGCCAGGTCGGTGTAGCTGCGGGCCGCGAAGAAGTTGGTGCGTATGTAACTGATAGCCCGTTCGACCCGACCCTTCTGGTTCCCGCGCGCCACGGCCACGGGCCGGGGCTCGAAGCGGTAGTGCGAGGCCAGGCGCAGCAGCGTCGGGTTGAAGCGGATGGCGTTGCCCGTGCGCTCCAGCACGGCGCTCTTGAGGTTGTCATAGAGGACGACTCGCACGGCTCCCTGGTGGAACTGGAAGGCCTCGACATGGCCGCGCAGGAAGCTGTCCATCCGGGCGTCCATGAAGAACCTCAAGAAGATTCGGCGCGAGTAGCTCAGCACCATCACGAAGGCCATGAGCGGGCGCCGCGCGCGGCCCACGTCGATGTGCCCCATATGAGCCCAGTCAATCTGGGCCTGCTCCCCGGGCAGCGTGCGCAGCCGCAGGTACGCCTGTGCCACGGGCCGCGGCCGCATCTCCGCCACCAGGTGGCGGAAGTGGTGTGGGCAGCCCGCGTAGCCGCGCTCGCACACCATCACGTAGAGCCGGCTGGCCGCGAGCGTCGGGTACTTCGCCAACGTCTCGGCGATGAAGGCGCGGTACGGGTCAACGCGGCTTGAGCGCGGGGCCAGCACATGCGGCGTGAGTCCTTCGGCCGCGAGCACGCGGCTCACGGTCCGGTGATGCACGTGCAGCTGCCTGGCGATCGTGCCGACCGGCCAGAGCTCGGAGTGGTGCAGCCGCAGGATGTGAGCTCGCAGTTCAGGGGAGGTGCTCACGGCCGCGCCCCCGGCGCAGGAAGTCCCTGCGCAAGTGCAACAGCAGCGGGTGCTGGCAGCGTCGGCATCGCCATGACTGGTGCACGCCGAGCACGGCAAGCACTGCGGTGGCGTCGTCGTGAGCTCTGGGGCTGGCACATGGGGCCAGTGAAGCAGCCGCCCCCAGCGCCGGGCAACCCTGGTGCGTCACGATCTTGTTCGCGCCCTGCGCTGCCTCATCCGCCAGGCGAGCGGCCTGACGCGCGCGCCAGCGTCGCGAGCGCTCGGCGTGGGCCATACGGCCACGCCAGCTGCGCTGGTAGCGTTCGGCTGCCTCGCGGCGGCGCTCCCGCCGTGCCTGCCCGGCGCATTCCCGGCTGCAGTAGTGCTGGCCACGGTCGCAATGGCTGCACAGCAGGACCTGGACGCGGCAGCGTCCACACAGGAACAGGCGAGCGGATCGGGCCATCAGCAACACCGCGGCGGTAAGCCGAAGTGCTGGACGCCCCGAGGAGGCGGTGCAACACTGCAGTCGCACTCGCCGTCGTGACGGCCGTGGTGTGGGACACGGCGCGGGCCTCTGCCAGGAAGTTACCGCTGCCGTGTCCACCTGGTTCTTCGGCGTTACGCATCTTGTAGCGCCCCTTCGCACAGCCCGAACGTGACTGCCACGGCTTCGGCGAAGCCTGCCCCCTACTCGAACGATCCGCCTTCGCCAGCGGTGGCCGCCCTGCAGGGCGG
>JAEYPG010000366.1 GCA_023410975.1 Pseudomonadota bacterium | reverse complement strand
GCTCAGCGTCGCCGGCGAGGCTGGCGCCGCGCTGCCGTTGCCGCCGCCGCAGCCCGTCAGGCCCCAGGCCAGCAGGGCGGCGCTGGCCGCCAGGGACGTGGCCCGCAGCGCGGCGGGTGCGTGGAACAGGCGGGCGAAATCGGGTCGGTGATGCATGGGACAGCCTTGGGTTTACAGCGCGTGAGCGGGCTATCGGCCCAGGACCGTGCAGGCTTGAGACCCAGCCCGCCGCCGCGGCTCAGGGAAATTCCCAAGCCCGGGGCCCTACCGTGCCAAGAACACGGTCCGTAGCCTGAATGACAGCCAGGCGCGCCGGCTTCGCTGGCGGCCGCGGCTTCGCGGCGCACCCCGGGCCGGCGCACGGCTTGCCGCGCCCTTGCCACGGCTCGGCCGGCATGCCGGCCGAGCGCCTGGAACCCCTGAGGAGACGAACACATGTTCCCGAAGAACACTTGGTACGTGGCCTGCGTGCCCGAGGACATCGCGGCCAAGCCGCTGGGCCGCAAGGTCTGCAACGAGGCCATCGTTTTCTACCGCCAGGCCGACGGCTCGCCCGCGGCGGTGGAGGACTTCTGTCCGCACCGCGGCGCGCCGCTGTCGCTGGGCTTCGTGAGCGACGGCAAGCTGGTGTGCGGCTACCACGGGCTGGAGATGGGCTGCGACGGCAAGGCCGTCGCCATGCCGGGACAGCGCGTGCGGGGCTTCCCGTGCATCAAGAGCTACGCGGTGGTTGAACGCCACGGCTTCATCTGGGTCTGGCCCGGAGACAAGGACCAGGCCGACCCGGCGCTCATTCCCGACCTGCACTGGGCCAACGATCCCGAGTGGGCCTATGGCGGCGGCTACTACCACGTGAAAGCCGACTACCGGCTCATGGTCGACAACCTGATGGACCTCACGCACGAGACCTACGTGCACTCGGGCTCCATCGGGCAGAAGGAGATCGACGAGACGCCGTGCACCACGAAGGTGGAGGGCGACCACGTGACGGTCAGCCGCTTCATGAACGACCTGCCCGAGGCGCCGCCGTTCTGGAAGCTGGCGCTGCGCGGCCATGGCCTGCCCGACGACCAGCGCGTGGACCGCTGGCAGGTGTGCCATTTCACGCCGCCCACGCACGTGATGATCGAGGTGGGCGTGGCGCTGTCCGGGCACGGCGGCAAGGACGCGCCGGCGGACAAGAAGGTCTATGCGGTGGTGGTGGACTTCATCACGCCCGAGACCGAGACCTCGCACCACTACTTCTGGGGCATGGCGCGGCACTTCAAGCCGCAGGACCCGGCGCTGACACGGGCGATCCGCGAGGGGCAGTCCAAGGTGTTCGGGGAGGACCTGCAGATGCTGGAGCGCCAGCAGCTCAACATTTCGTTGTGGCCCGACCGCAAGCTGCTGATGCTCAACATCGACGCCGGCGGCATGCAGTCGCGCAAGGTGATCGAGCGCATCCTGGCCGCCGAGCAGAGCGCCGCGGCCGACCGGCTGTCCGCCGCCTCCACCGCGGAGCTGGCGCAATGAGCGCCGCCAACGCCACCCTGTGCGTGCGCGTGGCACGCAAGTCGGAGGAAGCCGCCGACATCTGCAGCCTGGAGCTGGTGAGCAAGGAGGGCAGCCCACTGCCGGGCTTCTCGGCCGGCTCGCACGTGGACGTGCACCTGCCCGGCGGCGTGGTGCGGCAGTACTCGCTGTGCAACGACCCGGCCGAGACCCACCGCTACCTCATCGCCGTGCTGCGCGACCCGGGCTCGCGCGGCGGCTCCGTGGCCGTGCACGACGCGGTGAAGGAAGGCGACGAGCTGCTCATCAGCGCGCCGAAGAACCATTTCGCGCTGGCGCACGAGGCGAAGAGGAGCCTGCTGCTGGCCGGCGGCATCGGCGTGACGCCGATCCTGTGCATGGCCGAGCGCCTGGCCGTCATGGGCGCGGACTTCGAGATGCACTACGCCACGCGCTCGCGCGAGCGCACGGCCTTCGCCGACCGCATCCAGGGCTCGGCCTTCGCCGACAAGGTGCGGTTCCACTTCGACGACGGCCCGCCGGAGCAGCGGCTGGACCTGCCCGCGCTGCTGGGGGCGCCGCAGCCGGGCACGCACCTGTACGTGTGCGGGCCCAAGGGCTTCATGGACGCGGTGCTGGGCACGGCGCGCGGCGCGGGCTGGGGCGAGGCGCAGCTGCACTGGGAGTTCTTCGCCGGCGGCGATGCCGCGCCGCATGCGGACGACGGCAGCTTCGAGGTGCAGCTCGCGAGCTCGGGGCGCGTGATCACCATCGCGCCGGACAAGACGGTGACGCAGGCGCTGGCCGAGGCGGGAGTGGAGATCCTGGTGTCGTGCGAGCAGGGCGTGTGCGGCACCTGTCTCACGCGCGTGCTGGAGGGCACGCCGGACCACCGCGACGTCTACCTCACCCCGGAGGAGCAGGCGGCGAACGACCAGTTCACGCCATGTTGCTCGCGGGCGAAGTCGGGGCGGCTGGTGCTGGATCTTTGAGCGGACGCTGGCGTTGAGGCACGCCGCCCTGGTTCCGCCGGGGCGGCGTTGCCGGCGTGCAGCCTTGCGCGGCGGCTGCTAGAAGGTTGCCCTCCTGGTAGACGGCACGAAGGCAGACAGGCTCCTCCAGGACATCCGTCCCGCCCGACCCCCGTACAGGCGCTCAATTCCTCCCAGGACAGCCTTTTCCCGGGTCGCGGCTCCGAAGATGAGGTCGCAGCACCGGCCCTCTGTGGCCGGCTCTTCCGATCCCAACCCTCAAGCCGGAGTCGCCATGGAAAAGCCCCTGGCCGCCTTGCTGCTGGCCCTTTCCGCCCTTTGGATCCACGGCTGCACCCGCGCCCCCGTGGGCAACCTGGACCAAGCTGCCCTGGACGGCGACCTCGGCGAGTACGAGACCGCCCACGGCGGCAACCACGCCGCGCCCAGCTGGCGCCAGTGAGCTGAACCCGCCGGCGCGGGCCCGCGCTCGGGGCCCGGCCGTGATGCCGCCATCACGTTCCAGCTCTTGGCGCTGAAAGAAAGCCCGTTCGGGCTCAGGGCGAACGGCGTGATCCGTTCAGGTGAACACCGGGTCCTTGAAGAAGCCCTGGGACGTCGGCGCGGCGGCCGGCCGGGCCGAGGGCGGCGCGGGCTGCGCCGAGGCGCCGTCGCCCAGGCGGAAGCGGCCCACCAGCGTGCCCAGCCGCCCGGCCTGGTCGCTCAGGCTGTGTGCGGCGGCGGTGCTTTGCTCCACCAGCGCGGCGTTCTGCTGCGTCATGTGGTCGAGCTCGCGCACGGCGGTGTTGACCTGCGACACCGAGGTGCTCTGCTCGGCGCTGGAGGCGCTGATCTCGGCGATCACGTCCGTCACGCGGCGCACGCCCTGCACGATCTCGTCCATGGTGCGCCCGGCGGCCTGCACCAGCTCCGAGCCGTTGTGCACCTGCTGCACGTTCTGCTGGATCAGCGCCTTGATCTCGCGCGCGGCCTCGGCGCTGCGCTGCGCCAGGCTGCGCACCTCGCCGGCCACCACCGCGAAGCCGCGGCCGGCCTCGCCGGCGCGGGCGGCTTCCACCGCGGC
>JAEYPG010000354.1 GCA_023410975.1 Pseudomonadota bacterium | reverse complement strand
GCAGATGCCTTTCGGCGGCGTCAAGGAGTCGGGCTACGGCCACTTCGGCGGCCGCGCCGGCATCGACTCATTCACGGACCTGCGCTGGATCACGCTGCAGACCACCGACCGCCACTACCCGTTCTGATGCCTGCCGCAAGGAGCGCAACGATGCGAATCACCGTACTGGGCGCGGGCGCCATGGGCTCGCTGTTCGGCGGCCTGCTGGCGGAGCAAGGCCATGCCGTCGAGCTGCTGGACGTGAACCCGGCGCACATCGAGCGGGTGCAGACCCAGGGCCTGACGCTGGAGACCGATGACAAGGGCCGACGCGTCGTGCGCGTGCCCATCGCCAGGCCCGAGGCGGCCAGCTCGAAGCCCGACTGCCTGATCATCTTCACCAAGACGCTGCACACGGCCGATGCGCTGAAGGCGGCCCGCGGCGTCCTGCACGACGACGTGCTTGTGCTCACGCTGCAAAACGGCCTGGGCAACGTCGAGAAGGTGGCGGCGTTCGTGCCCTTGTCCCAGGTCGCGGTGGGCGTGACCACCGTGCCTGCGGACATGATCGGGCCCGGGCACGTGCATTCGCATGGCGAAGGCCACATCCGGCTGATGCTGGCCGACGGGCAGCACAGCGATCGGCTCGTGTCGCTGGCGCAGGCGCTCACCGGCGCGGGCTTGCCGAGCACCGTCGATCCGACCGTGCAGGCAGCGATCTGGCAGAAGGTGGCCTTCAACGCGGCACTCAACACCGTGTGTGCCGTTGGCGACTGCGCCGTGGGGCAGGTGGGCAAGACCGCCGGTGCCCGGTCGCTTGCGCATCGCATTGCCGCGGAAGTGTTCGCGGTCGCCACGGCCCGCGGCCTGCGGATCGACGAAGCGGGACTGCATGCGACGCTGGACCACGCACTGGACCACCACGTGCACCACAAGCCGTCCATGCTGCAGGACCTGCTGGTCGGTCGGCCGACCGAGATCGATGCGATCAATGGCGAAGTGCTGCGCGCGGCACGCGAGCTGGGCGTGTCGGCGCCATGCACCGAGGCGCTGGATGCATTGGTAAGGCTGCGGCAGCAGCGCACCCTGGCCCATTGAACACATAGACCCACCCGCTGCCGGCCAGGCATCACGGCCTGCCCGGCATCCAGCGTGTGAATCCGGCCGCCCCCGCAGCGGCTTCATGAAACCGGAGACAAACCATGAGCTCGACTCTCTATTCGCGTCGCCTTGCCACGCAAGTTCTGTTGGCAGCCATCGCGACCACACCCCTGCTGGCTTCGGCGCAGGACAAGCCGCTGGAGTGGGTGGTGGGCTACGCCGCCGGCGGCGGCTCCGACGTGGTGGCCCGCACGGTGGCCGAACAGATGGGCAAGACACTGGGGCGCACCATCGTCGTCAACAACAAGCCGGGTGCTGCCACCAACATCGCCGCTGACTACACCGCCAAGTCCAAGGACTACGGCAACATCATGTTCACGGCCGACTTCGCCACGCTGGCGGCCAATCCGGCGCTCTTCTCCAAGCTGCCCTACAACGCGGAGAAGGACTTCGCACCGGTCGGTTTGCTCGCCCGCTTCCCATTGCTGCTAGTGGTGCACCCGAGCGTGCCGGCGAAGGACTTCAAGGAGTTCTCCGCCTGGGTCAAGGCATCTGCCGATGGCGTGCCCTATGCGTCTTCCGGTGCCGGCAGCCCCCAGCATCTCGCTTCAGAACTGCTGCGTGAGACCACGGGCCTGAAGCTCAACCATGTGCCCTATCGGGGAGGCGCTCCCGCGGTTCAGGACCTGGTGGGCGGCCAGGTGCCCGTCGCGCTGATGGACTCCGCCTCGGTCGTGCAGTACGTAACGTCGGGCAAGCTGCGTGCCATCGGAGTCGCCAGCCGTTCGCGACTCAAGAACTTCCCGGACGTTCCCACGCTGGCCGAGCAGGGTGTCAAGGACTTCGAGGCTTATGCCTGGCAAGGGTTGGTCGTCCCTGCCGCAACGCCGCCCGACAACGTTGCCAAGCTCAACAAGGCGCTGCAGGCCGCATTGGCCTCCGAAGCCGTCAAGACCCGCTTCGATGCGCTGGCCCTGGAAGCACTGCCGGGCACCCCGGAGCAGATGGCCAGTTTCGCGCGCAGCGAGCGCGAGCGCTGGAGCAAGCTGATCCGTGCCAACAACATCCGGCTTGATTGACTGGTAATGCCGAGGCCCAGGAAGGGTCCACCGATGGGCCCTTCGCTGGGGACGGCGTCGCATATCACCTGGAATCGCACAGCGCATCGCAGCCGGTGCCTGAGCGTGCCAACGCACAAGGCCTGACTGCTTCTGCGGCCGGCGGTCGTTGAACTTCTCCAGGCTACCTGGGATTTCAAGATGCTTCTCAACACGGATGACTTCAAGCGCGAGGCCCGAAAACGGTTGCCCCGCTTCGTTTTCGACTACGTGGATGGGTCCGCTGATGACGGCAACTGCATGCGCCGCAACCACAGCGACCTGGACGCCTTGACGCTGACGCCGCGGGTCTTGCGGGATACCAGTCGCATGGACACGTCAATCGACATATTCGGGTCGCAGTGGGCTCTTCCGTTTGGTGTTGCGCCCACGGGCTTGAACGGCCTGGTCCGCCCGGGCGGGGATGCCCTAATCGCCAGGGCGGCTGCTCGGGCGGGCGTTCCCTTCGTGTTGTCTACAGCCTCCAACATGCGGCTTGAAGACATCAGGGCGACTGCCACGGATGCCGTGCAGTGGATGCAGCTCTACGTCATGCACCGCGAGATGGCTGCACGCATCGTGCAACGCGCCCACAAGGCCGGATACCAGGCGCTGGTCTTGACCGTTGATGTGCCGGTGAGTGGAAATCGGGAACTCGATGCCCGCAACGGTTTTCGCGTGCCGTTGAAACCCACCGCCAAGCTCGGCTTGGATCTGGCCACGCATCCGCGCTGGTCGGTGAACACGCTGCTCAACGGGCCACCGGATTTCGCCAACCTGACGGACCCCGGCGAGAGTGCAGGCTCAGCAAGCATGCAGGCCGCCCTGCTGGCCCGCGCCATGGACCGGACCCTGGTGTGGGAGACGCTGAGTTGGTTGCGGGACCATTGGAAAGGTCCACTGTTGCTCAAGGGAATCCTGCACGCCGACGATGCCCGAACCGCGGTGAGCTACGGCGTGGACGGCGTGATCGTTTCGAACCACGGAGGCCGCCAACTCGATGCGGCTCCATCGGCCATCTCCGCGTTACCAGGCGTCGTGGCTGCGGTACAGGGCCGGATACCGGTTTTCATGGACAGCGGCATCCGCCGCGCTACGCATATCGCCAAGGCCATTGCCCTGGGTGCCAAGGCGGTATTCCTGGGCCGCCCGCTTCTCTATGGGCTGGCGGCACGCGGTGAGGCGGGCGTCGATGCCGTCTTCGACATGTTCCGTGCCGACCTGGAGCGGACCATGGCGCTGCTCGGCGTAGCACGGATCGAGCAACTTCCTTTGATCGAAGGCCAGGACCAGACAGGCAGCGCCAACGCCACGTGTCCTGAAACGGTAGCAGCGACCGCCGTCGAACTGGCTGCTCTGCTTGAAGCACCGAGCAGGTGATGTTGAGTGGTCGTCCTGCGTGTTTCGAGGCAAGTGCCCGAACAGAGTAGCCAAAGACAAAGCTCGCAAAGCGGCGCGCTTTGGCATCCCGTCGGTCTGCTGGGACGTCGTCGACGACATGAGCGCGTTCAGTGCCTCGAAGAAGCCGCGAAAGCAACTCGCTGAAACAAGAACGGCAAGGGGCGCCTCACTCCCGATAGGCAGCACCGAAGGCGTTCGTCCCGCACAGGTCGATGGTGTCCATCGTATGAATGGACTCGGAAAACCAGACGGCGATGGCAGCCTTGCGCTCGCCGAGATAGCGGGGTTCGCCGTGCTCATCCAGGCACATGCTGAGGTCGTGGCCGGGTATCAGCACCGTGCCGGGCACGCGGCGCCAGCAGTCCCAGATCACGTCGATGCTGCGCCGGCTGGCGTCGGCATCGCCGGTGGCATCCACTTCGCGCGACAGCAGTTCGGCGCGGTTCTTGGCCGCGTCGCCCGTGAACAGCACCGGCGTGTCGTTGGCCTGCAGGTAGAGCAGCAGGTGCCCCGGCGTGTGGCCCGGGGCGGACAGGGCCTGCAATCCCGGCAGGATGTGGTCGCCAACCTGCACGCGACGCACGCGCTCGCTGCGCACAAGCTCGGCCACGTAGAGCTCCGGCAACGGGTTGAAGCCGGGCGGCTGCGCGCTGGCCCACGCGAGCTCTTGCGCGCCGATCCACACCGTCGCGTTCGGGAACAGTACGAAGTTGACGGCATGGTCGTAATGGGCATGGGTGAGGAACACGTCGGTCACGTCCTGGGGCGCCACGCCGTGTGCTTCGAGCTGCTTGCGCAATTCGCGCCGCACACCGAAGGCGCCCACGTCGACGAGCACCGTGCGCCCTTGGCCGCGCAGCAGCGTCACCGTGCTCCAACCCAGACCGCCGTGGCACACGGCCTTGCCCGGAAAACCCTGGACGAGGACATCGACCTGGTACATGGCGCTCATTGCTGCTGGATCCCGGCGTCGGTCACCAGCTTGCGGTACATGGCCAGTTCCCTGTCAATGGTGGCGGCAAACGCCTCAGGGCTGCTGCCCACCAGGTCGTTGCCCCCTTCCACCTGCAGGCGCTCGATCACTTCGGGCGCCTTCAGTGCCTTCACCACCTCCTGGTGCAGGCGGCGCACGATGGCCCGATCGGTCTTCGCCGGCGCCATCAGCCCGACGAACTGCGTGACGTCGAAACCCTTGTAGCCCAGTTCCTGCAAGGTAGGCACCTGCGGCAAGGCGCCGGCGCGCCGGGGGCCGCTGACTGCCAGCGGGCGCAGGCTGCCGTTGCGGATGTGGGGCACGGCCGTCGTCACGGTGTCGAAGGTGAAGGCCAGTACATTGCCGAGCACGTCGTTGAGCGCGGGCGCGTTGCCCTTGTACGGCACATGCGTCAGCTTGGTTTTCGTCATCCAGGCCAGCATCTCTCCGGCCAGGTGGCCGCCAGCCCCTATGCCAGCCGAGCCGTAGCTCAGGGTGCCCGGGTGTGCGCGGGCCTGGTTCACCAGGTCACTCACGCTGTGGAACGGGGCTGCCGCGGGAACGACCAGCGCATACTGATAGGTGAGGATCTGGCTGACCGGCTGCAGGTCCCTCACCGGGTCGTACGGCACCTTGGAGTACAGCACCGGATTGACCACGATGGGGCCGCTGGCCGCCATCAGCAGCGTGTAGCCGTCGGGCGCCGCCTTGACCACGGCGTCAGTGCCGATGCCGCCGTTGGCTCCGCCCCGGTTGTCGATCACGATGGGTTGTCCCAGCCCGTCGGACATCCTGCGCGCAATCACGCGCGCGGTAATGTCGGCATTGCCCCCGGCGGCGTAGGGCACCACCAGCCGGATCGGTTTGCTGGGGTAAGTGTCGGCGCGGGCCGGCATGAGGCCGGCCACAGCCATCGCGGCTGCGGCAGCTGCCGTAGCAGCAAGCTTGCAGAACATCTCGGTGGTCTCCTGTCGGTTTCCGCTTCGCTGCGCTCACACCGATGCCGGCGTGGCGACCATCGCGCCTCGGATGCCATGGCGGCGCATGGCCTCGGCAACGAAGCCCGAGCGCTTCATGTCCTCGACGAAGTGCCGCAGAAACGCGGCCGCCTGTTCGCTGCGGCCGCGCGGCATGCCCATGGCCTGTTCGATCACCATGAAGCGACCGGGCAGCAGCCGCAAGCCCGGGTGCTGCGCCGCGTCGGCTTCGAGCTGCTGGCGCACGCCGGCAGCGACATCGGCACGCTGCGCCAGGAACTCCTCCACCACGCGCGGCGACGTGGGCGCGCGCAGGATGGCGGCCGCCTTCAGCTCTCGCGTGAGGTAAAGGTCGTAGGCGCTGCCCTTGCCGACCATCACGGTCGTCCCGGCCGCGTCCACTTGATCGTTGCTTGTCAGCGGCGAGCCTTCCCGCACCAGGTAGCTGCCCTCGATCAGGATGTAGGGGTGAGTGAAGTGCAGGCCGTTGCCGCGCAGCGGATCGATGGCAAAGAAGCCCACGTCGGCCTGCTCGCCGGTGACCGCGGCCACCGATTTGCCCGCAGCATCGAACACCACGAGGTCGAGCGGCGCGTCCAGTTGCGCGGCCAGTTGTCGCGCAAGGTCCACCGAAATGCCCGAAGGCGCACCCTGGGCGTCGCGTCCGGCAAGGATGGGGTTGCCGAGGTTGATGGAGGCGCGCAGCACGCCCGTGGGCATGAACGAGGCGCGGATGTCAGGGGTGAGTTGCATGGTCCGCTCCTCGTTCAGGCCGCCATCGGTGCGCGGGCGGCGTGCTGCTGCAGCCGTTCGTAGGTTGCCGGGTCCAGCACGATGCCGTCGCGGCGCTGATGCCGCAGTTTGCCGAGCTCGATCTCGCCCGGCACGATCACCGGCTGCTCCGCATTGGCGGCCGGGCTGTCGTGCAGGATGGCGGCGAAGTCGCGCATGCGCTGCGCCAGCCACTGCGTGGAGCCGAGCCGGCGCGTGTCGATCAGGATGAAGAAATGGCCGAGATCCTGCGGCTCCTCCGGCGCGTCGGACCAGGACTTCACATGGGTCAGGTAGGCCGCGTCGGAGAGCAGGCCGGCAAACAGGTCCACCATCAGCGCGAGCCCGTAGCCCTTGTGGCCGCCGATGGGCAGCAAGAAGCCGTCCAGCGCCGCTGCCGGGTCGGTCGTCGGTCGGCCTCGGGCATCGGTGGCCCAGGTGTCGGGGATGGATTCGCCGCGCTTGAGCGCGTTGCGGATCTTGGCGCGAGCCACCACGCTCATCGCCATGTCGAGCAGGAACGGATCGCCGCCAGGGTGTGGCACGCCAAAGCCGATCGGGCTGTTGCCCAGCCGCGCATCGCTGCCACCCCAGGGCGCAATGGTCGTGGTGGCGTTGCTGCCGATGATGCTGGCGAAGCCCGCCTCGGCGGCTATCAGCGAATAGGGAGAGATCGGCCCGAAGTGGTTGCTGCCGCGCGCCAGGGCGACCCCCACGCCGCACTCGCTGGCCGCCTCCATGGCAGCCTGCAAAGCGCGCATACCCACCAGAGGACCGATGCCGTTGTCGCCGTCCACCTTGCACAAGGCCGGCGCCACCTTCTGCACGACGATGTCAGGACGTGGCTTGATGCCCCCAACCAGCAGCCGCTCGCCATACGACTCGATGCGACCAAGGCCATGCGTGCCCAGGCCGAACAGGTCGGCTGTGACGAGAATGGCTGCCACCTGCGCAGCGTCCTGCGGGCGCAGCCCCAGGCCCGTGAAGGCGCGGGTGCCGAGCTCCGTCAGTTCGGCCTCGGAATGCCGGGAAACGGTGTTGAGGGTGCTTTCCATGCTTCACTCCACTTTCAATTTGGCTTGCCGGACGACGACGCCCCAGCGTTCGCGTTCCGACTTGATGAATGCGGCAAACTGCGCGGCCTTGAGCGGCGCTGCCACGGTGGCATCGGCCTTCAAGCGCTCTTGCACTGCCGGCGTCTGCAGGGCCTTTTCGGCGGCGTCCTGGATGCGGGCGGTCACAGTCGCAGGCGTGTGGGCGGGTGCCAGCAGCCCGAACCATTGGGAACTGTCGAAACCGGGGTAGCCCTGCTCCGCCACCGTAGGCACCTCAGGCAACACGTCCAGGCGCTGCGGCGAACCGCTGCCGATGAGGCGGATGCGGCCACCCTTGAGATGCTGGATGAAGCCCGGCGGCCCGGCCGACGCCGCGTCGGTGGTGCCGGCCAGCAGGTCGTTGAGCTGTGCGCCCGTTCCCTTGTAGGGCACGTGGACGACGTCGATGCCCGCCGCCACCTTGAGCATCTCGAACGCGAGATGCCCGGCGCTGCCGTTGCCCGCCGACCCGTAGCTCAGGCGGCCGGGATGCGCCCTGGCCAGCGCGATGAACTCCTTGAGGTTCCTTGCCGGCACCTTGGCGCTGACCGCGAACACCATGGGCACCTTGGCAAGCAGCCCGATCGGTTCGAAGTCCTTGTCCGAGTAGGCCAGCTTCTCGAACATCGCCGGGTTCACCGCCAGCGTGCCGACGTGGCCCATGACGATGGTGTAGCCGTCGGGCACGGCGCGCGCCACGTCCTGCATGGCGACCTGCCCGGACGCGCCGCCCTTGTTGTCGACGAAGACCGACTGGCCGAGCGTCTTCGACATCTCGGTCGCCAGTAGCCTGGCGATGACGTCCGAACTGCCGCCGGGCCCGTAGGGCACGACAAGGCGGATAGGCCGCTCCGGCTGCCACGGCACCGGCTGCGCCGACGCCGTGGCGGGTAGCAGGCACGGCAGGGCGGTGGACGCGATGCCGGTGAGCATCGCCCCCATGAGGCTGCGTCGCCGGACCTGTGCTGGCGGGGAGGATCTGCTGCTGTGCATGTCTTGCTTGACCGCTTGGTGAATCGCTCCGTGTGGAGCAGTGATGCGATGGTGCGGTCAGCGCATTCCCCGGTAAAGTGCAAAGATCAGAAGGATTCCTGCGTCTGACACATGAATTTCGACCTCGCTGACTTGCGTGCTTTCCTGGCCGTGGCCGATCTCGGATCCTTCCGCGCCGCATCGGAAAGCCTCCACTTGTCCCAGTCGGCCGTGTCGCGGCGCGTGGACAAGCTCGAAGACGCGTTGGGGGTGGAGTTGTTCGTGCGCACGACGCGCCGCATCGAGCTCACCACGATTGGCAGAACCTTCGTCCACAAGGCGCGTGGCGTGATGAACGAGCTCGAGAGTGCGCTCGTGGGTGTCGCCGATTTCGCCGAACGGATCTCCGGCGAGGTGTCGGTCGCTTGCGTACCGTCAGCGGTGAGCTACTTCCTACCTGGCGTCATCGGCCGCTTTCACGAGCTGTACCCGCGCATTCGCGTGCGCCTGATCGATGAGTCCTCATCGGATCTACTGCTCGCTGTTGCCAACGCCGAAGCCGATCTAGGCCTGACGTACATCGGCACCCAGGAGCCCGACATCGAGTTCGAGCCGCTGATGGAGGACCCTTTCGTCGTCGCCTGCACCAGCGAGCATCCGCTGGCAAAACGCAAGTGCATCAACTGGGCCGATCTGGCACCCTTCGATCACATCGCGCTTGCCCAGGGCAGCGGCAATCGTTTCCTGATCGACCAAGTTCTTGCACAGGTGGAGAACAAGCCGAAATGGTTCTGCGAAGTGCGACACGTTCCTGCGCTGGTGAGCTTGGTGGAAGCCGGGTTGGGCATCGGCGTGGTGCCTCGGCTGGCGCTGCCGCCGCGCGGAAAGCTGGTCAGCGTCAAGCTCGAATCGCCGACCCTGAGCCGCACGATTGGCATCATCCGTCGCCGTGGGCGCCCGTTGCGACCGCCTGCTGAGCTGTTCCAGCGCCTGCTGCTGGTGGAACTGGCGTCACGAGACCAGCCGCACGCTGAGACGCCGCGCGGCAAGCAAGTCAGGCCGCGACGCGGGTAAAGGCAACATCTGCGCTGCCGGCGTGGCACGCGCAGCGCGCTCACACAACTGAAGATCTTGTGCGCGGAACGTCATTCGTCTCCGTCAACGGCGGTCCGCGCGTCGATGAGTTCGAGACCACCATTCGCTACACCGACCTGGGGAACACGGCCGGCCTGCCTGGGCTGATGCTGCCCGCTGGGATGACGGGTGGCGGGCTGCCCGTGGGCATGGCACTGGACGGCCCTGTGGGCAGCGGCAAGAAGCCCTTGTCCATCGGCCTGGCCATGGAGG
This sequence comes from Pseudomonadota bacterium, assembly GCA_023410975.1. Taxonomy (GTDB): domain Bacteria; phylum Pseudomonadota; class Gammaproteobacteria; order Burkholderiales; family Burkholderiaceae_C; genus Azohydromonas. The sequence continues at coordinate 141 of JAEYPG010000354.1, read as the reverse complement.
CCCTGTTCGGCACCTTGCCGGCGCCCAGGCTCGCTGCATGAACAGACCGGCGGACAGGCACCTGCCGGAGCTTGGCGCCGTGCCGGACGTTTGACGGGCAGCCCGCCGATCCTCGGACGCCGGCACGGCCTCCCGCTGGCC
>JAEYPG010000342.1 GCA_023410975.1 Pseudomonadota bacterium | reverse complement strand
CAGCACGCGCTTGGGCCGGTGCAGCGCCCACTCCAGCGCGGGCGTGTAGATCTTCTTGCACCCGCGCACCAGCGCGTTGTCCTCGTGCGGCAGGTTCTTCTTGAGCAGCATCAGGCACAGCAGCGGCACCAGCGACAGCGCCAGCACCAGCGAGCCCACCAGCGCCGAGGTCACGCTCCAGGCCATGGGCGAGAAGATGCGGCCCTCGTGGCGCTGCAGCGTGAAGATGGGCAGGTGCGCCGCGATGATGATCACCATCGAGAACAGCGTCGGCCGGCCCACCTCGACGGTGGCGCGCATCACCGCCTTCATGCGCTCGACCTTGTTCTTCATCTGGTGCTCGTTGAGCTCGCCCAGGCGGCGGAAGATGTTCTCCACCACGATCACCGCGCCGTCCACGATGATCCCGAAGTCCATCGCCCCCAGCGACAGCAGGTTGGCCGGGATGCCCACGAAGGTCAGCCCCAGGAAGGTCGCCAGCAGCGACAGCGGGATCACCGCCGCCACGATGGCCGCGGCGCGCAGGTTCTGCAGGAACAGGAACAGCACGAACATCACCAGCATGGCGCCTTCGGTGAGGTTCATGAACACGGTCTTGAGCGTCTTGCCGATGAGCCAGCTGCGGTCGTAGTAGGGCTCGATCTGCACGCCCTGCGGCAGCCCGCGCGCGTTGAGCTGGGCGATGCGCTCGTGCAGCGCCTCCAGCACCTTCGACGGGTTCTCGCCCTTTCGCATCACCACCACGCCGTTGACGATGTCGTCGGCGTCGTCCTGCCCCGCCAGGCCCTGCGGCGGGAAGGTGCCCACGCGCACCTGCGCCACGTCGCGCACCAGCACGGGCGTGCCGTTGACCTCGGCCACCACCACGCGCTCGATGTCGGCGGAGCTCCTGAAGCTGCCCAGCGAGCGCACCAGGAACTGCTGGCGGCCCTGCGTCATGGCGCCGCCGCCGGCGTTGGCGTTGGCGCGCTGCAGCGCGTTGAAGAGCTGGCCCAGCGTGATCTTGTGGTCACGCAGCCGGTCCATGTCCGGGTTGACCTCGTACTGCTTGATGCCGCCGCCCAGCGTCACCAGGTCGGCCACGCCGGGCACCTGGCGCAGCGCCTTCTCCACCACCCAGTCCTGCGTCTCGCGCAGCTCGCGCGGCGTGTAGCCGTCGCCGCGCAGCCGGAACCGCATGATCTCGGCAATGGCGGTGGACGGCGGAGGCACCTCGGTCTCCACGCCCGGGGGCAGGTCCACCGAGCGCAGCCGCTCCAGGATCTGCTGGCGCGCGAGCTGGTCGGTGGTCTTGTCGCCGAAGGTGACCATCATGAAGCACAGCCCGTACTGGGTGTGCGTGAACAGCCGCACCGTGTTCGGAATGCCGGTGAGCGCGATCTCGATGGGGATGGTGACCTGCTTCTCCACCTCCTCGGCGGCGCGGCCCGGGTACAGCGCGATGACGTTGACCTGCGTGTCCGACACGTCGGGGAAGGCCTCCACCGGCAGGTTCTGGAACGCGATCACGCCCGAGCCGATGAACACGGCCAGCGCCAGCCAGATCATCAGCGGCTGCTTGAGCGCGAACTGGACGAAGCGGTTCATCATTTGGCGGCGTCCATCAGCTGGTTCAGGTACAGGCCCCCGCCCACCACCACGCGCTCGTCAGCCTTCAGGCCCGAGAGCACCAGCACCGACTGCGGCCCGGCGTTGCGCACCTGCACCTCGCGCCGCTCATAGCGGCCCGGGGCCTGCTGCACGAAGGCGTAGGACTGGCTGCCGCGCAGGAACACCGCGTCGGCGGGCACCTGCGGCTGCGTGGCGGCATGGCGGATGGACGCCGTGACGTACATCTCCGCCTTGAGCTTGCGATCGAGGTTGGGCACGCGCACGCGCACCTTGACCGTGCGCGAAGCCGGGTCCACCGACTCGCCCACCGTCACGACGGTGGCGCCGAAGCGCTCGTCGGGCCAGGCCGCGGCCTGCAGCTCGACGCGCTCGCCGGCCTTGAAGGGCGCCAGCAGCGTCTCGTCCACGTCCAGCGTCGCCCACAGCGAGGCGGGGTCGCTGATGACGAACAGCGGCGGCCCCTGCACGTCCGGCCGCACCTCGCTGCCGGGGTTGGTGTTGCGCTCCACCACCACGCCGGCCAGCGGCGCGGCCAGGGTGAAGGTCTGGGTCACGGACTTCACGCCCACGCCGTACTGCGCCAGCCGCGCGCGGGTGCGCGCTTCCTCGGCCTGCGAGCGCGCCAGGTCGGCCTCGGCCTGCTGCACTTCCTTGAGGGCGATCACGCCGGCGCCGCCCAGCTCGCGCGCGCGCTCGGCGGCGCTGCGCGACAGCCGCAGGTCGGCCTCGGCCTTCTGGTAGTCGGCCTGGGCCTGGCCGATGTCGCCGGAGCTCAGGTCCGCCAGCGCGTCGCCGCGCTTGACCGGCTGGCCCACCGTGGCGCGCAGCCGCTCGATGCGCCCGCCGTAGGGCGCCCACACGCGCACGGTACGGTCCTCGTCCCAGGTCAGACGGCCAGGCACGGTCAGCTGGCGCTCTGCATTGACGCTGACGGTCGCGACGCGGATGCCCTGCGGGTCCTTCTGGCCGGGGAAGCTGACCACGGCGCCGGAGACGGCGGGCGCCGGTTCAGGCGCGGAGGCCTCGTGCTTGGCGCAGCCCGCCAGCACGGCGCACAGCACCACGGCGCAGGCCAGGGCGCGGCTGCTCAGGGAAAACGGAGGGTTCATGGACGGCTCGGAAAAATGGGGAAG
>JAEYPG010000333.1 GCA_023410975.1 Pseudomonadota bacterium | reverse complement strand
TGCTGAGCCTGCCCCCGGGCGACGAGCCGGCACAGGCGCGGCAGCTGCAGGCGCTGGGCGCGCCGGGCGACGTGCTGATTGCCCTGGGCGCCACGGCCACGTCGGCGCTGGTGGCGGCGGTGCAGGCCGCGCACGGCCGTGACATGACGGTGCTGGCCTTTACCGGCCGCGCCGCCGGCGCGCAGGCGCTGCGGCTTTCCGAGACCGACGTACACATCCCCGTGCCGCACGAGCGCGCGGCACGCATCCTGGAGCTGCACCTGCTGGCGCTGCACGCCATCTGCGACGCGGTGGACCTCCAACTCATGGGCGAAACGGACGAATGAGCAAGCTTTCCCGCAACTGGATCGAAGGCGGCCTGCGGGCCGCGCGTGTGGCGGCCGTGCTGGGCGCGGCCGCGTGGTTCAGCGGCTGCGCGCCGCTGCTGGTGGGGGGCGCCGCCATGGGCGGCGCCATGGTGTTCAGCGACCGCCGCACCTCCGGCACGCAGGTCGAGGACCAGTCCATCGAGGTCAAGGCCGCCAACCGCGCGCGCGAGGTGCTGGGCGAGCAGGGCCACGTCAACTTCACCAGCTACAACCGCACGCTGCTGGTCACGGGCGAGGTGCCCAGCGAAGCCGACCGCACGAACGTGGAGCGCGCCGTGGCCGGCATCGAGAACCTGCGCGCGGTGGTCAACGAGCTGGGCGTGCTGGGCAACAGCGCGCTGACCTCGCGCTCCAGCGACGCGATCATCACCAGCAAGGTCAAGGCGACCTTCGTCGACGCCAAGGACCTGCACTCCAACGCCTTCAAGGTCGTCACCGAGCGCGGCACGGTGTACCTGATGGGCCGCGTCACCGAGCGCGAGGCGGCGCGCGCCACCGAGCTCGCGCGCAGCGTGGGCGGCGTGGAGAAGGTGGTGCGCGTGTTCGAGATCCTCACCGAGTCCGAGCTCGCGAACCTGCAGACGGCGAAGTGAAGCCGGGCGCTCGGGGCGCCACCGGCCCCGCGCCGCGCCTCACTTCAGCCGCTTGACCAGGCTGGAGGTGTCCCAGCGTCCGCCGCCCAGGTTCTGGACGTCGGCGTAGAACTGGTCCACCAGCGCCGTGACCGGCAGCCGCGCGCCGTTGCGGCGGGCCTCGTCCAGCACCAGGCCCAGGTCCTTGCGCATCCAGTCCACGGCGAAGCCGAAGTCGAACTGGTCCTCCACCATGGTGTGGCCGCGGTTCTCCATCTGCCAGCTCTGCGCCGCGCCCTTGCTGATGACGTCCAGCACCTGCTTCATGTCCAGCCCGGCGCGCTGGCCGAAGGCGATGGCCTCGGACAAGCCCTGCAGCAGCCCGGCGATGCAGACCTGGTTGACCATCTTCGCCAGCTGCCCGGCGCCGCTCTCGCCCACGCGCGTGACGGCGCGCGAATAGGCCAGCGCCACCGGCTTCATGGCGTCGAAGGGCGCCGCGTCGCCGCCGCACATCACCGTGAGCACGCCGTTGACGGCGCCGGCCTGGCCGCCCGACACCGGGGCGTCCACGAAGTGCACACCCTTGGCGCGCGCCGCCGCGTACAGCTCGCGCGCCACCTCGGCCGAGGCGGTGGTGTGGTCCACGAACACCGCGTCCGCGCGCATGCCGGCCAGCGCGCCCTGCTCGCCCAGCACCACGCCGCGCAGGTCGTCGTCGTTGCCCACGCAGGCGAAGACGAAGTCCGCGTCCTGCGCCGCCTCGCGCGGCGTGGCGGCGGCACGCCCGCCGTGCTCGGCCGCCCAGGCCTGCGCCTTGGCGGCGGTGCGGTTGTAGACCGTGACCTGGTGCCCGGCGCGCGCCAGGTGGCCGGCCATCGGGTAGCCCATCACGCCCAGGCCCAGGAAGGCCACGCGTGCGCTTGCTGCTTGTTCTTGACTCAAAGTCATCTCTCCTGCGGGAAACGAAGATGGCCGCGCGGCCCCCGTCGGGTCGCGCGTGAAACACGGCATCTTCGCCCAGCCGCCCAGGGCCGCCGGCCGGGCGCAGCCGGCGCCGGCTCAAGCCGTGAAACTCTCCGGATGCTGCGCCTGCGCGCGCGCCTCGGCCGGGCTGACGAGGCGCTGGCGCACCAGTGCCGCCAGGTGCTGGTCCAGCGTCTGCATGCCCTGCTGCTGCCCGGTCTGCAGCACGGAAGCGATCTGCGCCAGCTTGTTCTCGCGGATGAGGTTGCGCACCGCCGGCGTGGCCAGCATCAGCTCGCAGGCCGCGATGCGGCCGCTGCCGTCCAGGCGCCGGCACAGCGTCTGCGCCACCACGGCCAGCAGCGACTCCGCCAGCAGCGTGCGCACGAAGCTCTTCTCCTCGGCGGGGAAGACGTCGATGAGCCGGTCCACCGCCTTGGCGGCGCCGGCGCTGTGCAGCGTGGCCAGCACCAGGTGCCCGGTCTCGGCCGCGGTGAGCGCCAGGCGGATGGTCTCCAGGTCGCGCAGCTCGCCCACCAGGATCACGTCCGGGTCCTCGCGCAGCGCCGCGCGCAGGGCGGCAGCGAAGCTGCGGGTGTGCGTGCCCAGCTCGCGCTGGCTCACCAGGCAGCCCTGGCTCGGGTGCACGAACTCGATCGGGTCCTCCACCGTCAGCAGGTGGCCCTGCGTGTGCTCGTTGCGGTGGTTGAGCAGCGCGGCCAGCGTGGTGCTCTTGCCCGAGCCGGTGGGGCCGGTGACCAGGAACAGCCCGCGCGGGCGCAGCGCCAGCTCGGCCAGCTGCGGCGGCGCGTGCAGGGCGGCCAGCGTCGGCACCTCGCGCGGGATCAGCCGCAGCACCGCGGCGGCGCCCAGGCGCTGGTGGAAGGCGTTGACGCGCAGCCGCCGCGCCGGTGTCTCGACCGCGAAGTCGCACTCCAGCGCCTCGGCGTAGTGCCGGCGCTGCGCCTCGTCCATGAGGCCGGTGACGAGGCCGAGCACCTGCTCGTGCGACAGCGCCTCGCCGCCCTGGCGGCGCAGCTCGCCTTGCACCCGCAGCAGCGGCGGCAGCCCGGCGGAAAGGTGCAGGTCCGACGCCTGGTGGCGCACGGCCAGGTCCAGCAGCGCTGCGAGCTCCATCGGCTAGTCTCCCCCTCATGACCGGTATCGCTCACAACTTACAACACACCCGCGAACGCATTGCCGCCGCCTGCGCCGCGGCCGGCCGCTCCACCGACGGCGTCACGCTGCTGGCGGTGAGTAAAACCTTCGGCGCCGAGGCCGTGCGCGAGGCGCATGCCGCCGGCCAGCGGGCCTTCGGCGAGAACTACGTGCAGGAGGCGCTGGACAAGATCGCCGCGCTGGCCGACCTGCGCGCCGGGCTGGAGTGGCACCTGATCGGCCCGCTGCAAAGCAACAAGACACGCGTGGTGGCCGAGAGTTTCGACTGGGTGCACTCCGTGGACCGCCTCAAGGTTGCCGAGCGGTTGTCGGCCCAGCGCCCTGAAAACCTGCCGCCGCTGCAGGTGTGCCTGCAAGTCAACGTCAGTGCCGAGTCCAGCAAGAGCGGCGTGCCTCCCGCCGAGGTGGCGGCGCTGGCGGCGCAGGTGGCCCGGCTGCCCAGGCTGCGGCTGCGCGGGCTGATGTCCATTCCCGAGCCCGTGGCCGATTTCGAAGCCCAGCGTGCGCCGCACCGCGCGCTGCAGGCGCTGCTGCAGGAACTGCGGCAGCAGGGGCTGGCGCTGGACACGCTTTCCATGGGCATGAGCGCCGACCTGGAAGCCGCGGTGGCCGAGGGCGCCACGATCGTGCGTATCGGCACGGCCATCTTCGGCGGACGAACTTATCCGGTTCGGCCGTGAAATCCGAATGTTGCTGCAAGTTTTCTGAAAGTCTTTCTTCTGTAAACGAACGCTACATTGCTGCCCTGTTTTTAAGCAGGGACAGGAGTGGGCATGGACGTCAACGGCAATGCGGCGCTGGAGCTGCCGGGCAGCATTGAGACACCGGCACTTGCGTGCTGGCCCCGTGCGGAGCCGATGGCGCGGCCGGGCTGGTCCGGGCTGGTCAAGCGCGCCAAGTACCAGTTGCGCCTGCTGCTGTCCACGCCGTTGCGCCCGCAGTACCTGCAAGCCGTGGCGCAGCACCCGGCTTGGCGCGAGCTGCACCGGCGCCATCCCGAGTGCTACTACCCGGCGCTGAGCCATTTCCTGGACCGCCGCTTCGGGCTGCGGCACCGCTTCAGGGTTGCGCTGGCCGACCTGCGGCAGGCCGAGGCCTGCTTCGGCCCACACCTGGCCTTGCGCTTGGCGCACGGAGAAAGCGTGGCGCTGTGGTCCCTGACCCCGGACTGCCAGGTGATGCTCAGTCTCAACGAGGTGAGCTGGCACGAGGGCCGCTGGATGCTGAGCCTGCGCAACGGCCAGGGCCAGCGGCTCTACAGCCTGAGCTTCGGCTTCCTGCCCTGCGGCGCGCTGCTGGTGGGCACGGTGCAGGGGCCGCGGCCCGAGGTGGCGGACGTGGAGGAGCGCATCCGTGAGCTGACCAAGAGCGCCGAGGGCCTGCGGCCGCCTTACCTGCTGTTCGAGGCGCTGCGCGCCGCGGCCGCGGCATGGGGCGTTTCGGCACTGGTGGGCATCGACCCGGCGCACCACGTCAAGGGCCGCTGGAACCTGCGCTCGCGCCGCCTGCGTTTCGACTACCGCCGCTTCTGGAGCGAGGTGGGCGCCTCGCAGCGCGGCGACGGCTACTGGGAGGCCGGCCTGCAGCCGCTGCCGCGCGACCTGGCCGAGGTGCCCTCTCGCAAGCGCGCCATGTACCGCCGCCGCTGGGCCATGCTCGGCGACATGGCGCAGACGCTGCAGGACGTGCTGCGCGCGGCGCGCTGAGGGTCGGCGCGCGGCGAGGGCTTCTTCAGGGCTCCAGCTTCAGCCCGATGCGGCGGATGGTGGCGCCCCAGCGCTGCATGTCCGCCGCCACCAGCGCGCGGAACTCCGCCGCGCTGCCGCCCACGGGCGTGAGTCCCTGCTGCTCCAGCGCGGAGCGCACGCCGGCGTCGTGCAGCACGGCATTGACGTCGGCGTTGATGCGCTGCACCACGCCTTCAGGCGTGCCCGCCGCGGCGAAGAGGCCGTTCCAGGCCAGCGCCTCGACGGCGGGGTAGCCCGATTCGGCCAGCGTCGTCAGCTCGCGCAGCGATTCCACGCGCTGCCGGCTCGTCACCGCCAGCAGCCGCACGCGGCCGGCGCGCACGTGCGGCAGCAGCGCCGGGGCGACCATCATGGTGGCGTCGGTCTCGCCCTGCGCCACCGACATCGCGCTCGGCGGCGAGCCGTTGAAGGGCACGTGCGTGCCCTGGAAGCCGGCCTCGGCCATGAACAGCTCCATGGTGAGGTGCGAGCTGCTGCCCTTGCCCAGCGAGGCGTAGTTCATGCGCCCGCCACGCTCCCGGGCCCAGGCCACGAACTCGCGCACGTTCTTCACCGGCAGCGTGGCGTGGACGGCCAGCACGTTGGGCTGCGAGGTGGTCATCACCACGGGCAGGAGGTCGCGCGCGGGGTCGTAGGGCAGCCGGGCGTACATGAAGGGCGCAAAGGCGATGGGGCCGTTGAAGCCCAGCGCCAGCACGTGGCCGTCGGGCGGCGCCTTGGCCGCGATGTCCATGCCCAGCAGCCCGCCGGCACCGGGCTTGTTCTCCACCACCACGCTCTGTCCCCAGCGGTCCTTGAGCTTGTCGCCCAGCAGCCGGGCAATGATGTCCAGCGAACTGCCGGGCGAGGAGGGGACGATCAGGCGCACCGGGCGCTGCGGCCAGCCGGGCTCGGCGCGCGCGAAGGAGGCGGGAAGGGCGAGGGCCGTGGCGGCCAGCAGGGCTCGGCGTTGCATGAGGCGGGTCGGCAAGAGGCGAAACCGCAGATGCTAAGCCGCACTCCAGGCCCGTTCGCCCTGAGCCCGTCGAAGGGCCGGCAGCCCGGCTGTACGGCGGGGCTGCGAGGGCTTCGACAGGCTCAGCCCGAACGGAGGCCTTTCAGGGATACAGCCCCCGCTCCTCGCGCGCCGTGAGGATGCGCTCGCAGGCCACGGCGAAGGTGGCGGTGCGCAGCGAGATGCGGTGCTGGTCGGCGGTGTCCCAGATGCGGCGCAGCGCGCCGATCATGATCTTCTCCAGCCGCACGTTGATCTCGTCCTCGGTCCAGAAGAAGCTGGAGAAGTCCTGCACCCACTCGAAGTAGCTCACCGTCACGCCGCCGGCGTTGCAGATCACGTCCGGCACCACCAGCACGCCGCGCTCGGCCAGCACGTCGTCGCCCTCGGGCACCGTGGGGCCGTTGGCGCCTTCGAGCACCAGCTTCGCCTTGATGCGCTGCGCGCGGGCGCTGTCCATCTGCCCCTCCAGCGCGGCGGGGATGAGGAAGTCGCAGTCCACGTCCCAGAAGCTCTCGTCGTCGATGACCTCCGCGCCGGTGAAGCCAGCGATGGAGCCCTGGCGCTGCACCATGGGCATCAGGTCGGCGAACTCGATGCCGCCGCCGTTGAAGATCGTCCCGGTGTGGTCCTGGATCGCGACGATCTTCGCCCCGGCCTGCACGAACAGCTCCGCCGCGGAAGAGCCCACGTTGCCGAAGCCCTGCACCGCCACGCGCGCGCCGTCCAGCGGCAGGTTGATGCGCCGCGCCGCCTCACGGCCCGTGACGAACACGCCGCGCCCGGTGGCCTTCACGCGCCCAAGGGAGCCGCCGAGGTGGATGGGCTTGCCGGTGACCACGCCGGTGGCGGTGGCGCCGACGTTCATGGAGTAGGTGTCCATCATCCAGGCCATGACCTGGGCGTTGGTGTTGACGTCCGGCGCGGGGATGTCCTGCTGCGGGCCGATGATCAGCCCGATCTCGCTGGTGTAGCGGCGCGTCAGCCGCTCCAGCTCCTTGAGCGAGAGCTGCTTGGGCTCCACGCGCACGCCGCCCTTGGCGCCGCCGAAGGGCAGGTTGACGGCGGCGTTCTTGATCGACATCCAGGCCGACAGCGCCATCACCTCCTCCAGCGTCACGGCCGGGTGGTAGCGCACGCCGCCCTTGCCGGGGCCGCGGCTGAGGTTGTGCTGCACGCGGTAGCCCTCGAAGTGCGCCACGGTGCCGTCGTCGAGCTCGATGGGGATGTCCACGATCAGCGCGCGCTTGGGACGCTTGAGCGTTTCGACCCAGCGCGCCAGGTGGCCCAGGTAGGGCGTCACGCGCTCCACCTGCGACAGGTAGGTGCCCCAGGGGCTGCCGGGCGTGGGATGCACGTAGGACAGGCTCGATGTCATGGGTTCTTCTCCTCTTTCTCGACGCGGGTCGTCGTCCAAGGCGGTCTTTCGCGGCCGTCCGGGCCACTGTAGGCCGGCGCGAGGCCAAAAGGCCGTGATCTCGACCAAGCCGGCGCGCGTGCCGCGGGCAGGACGCGTGCCGGCCGGGCGCCCGCGGCGCGGCGCCTACACTTTCCGGATGAGCACAGTTGCATTCATCGGCGGCGGCAACATGGCCGGCGCCCTCATCGGCGGGCTGCTGCAGTCCGGCCGCCCGGCCTCTTCGATCCTGGTGGTGGAGCCCGTGGAGGCGCAGCGCGTGAAGCTGCTGCAGACCTTCGGCATCGTGGCGCTGCCCGCGGCGGCCCCGGCGCTGTCGCAGGCGCAGATCGTGGTCTGGGCCGTGAAGCCCCAGCTCTTCAAGGAAGCCGCCGCGCCCTGCGCCGGGCGCGTGAGCCAGGCGCTGCAGCTCAGCGTGATGGCGGGCATTCCCAGCGATGCCATCGTGCGCGCCACCGGCAGCGAAGCCGTGGTGCGTGCCATGCCCAACACGCCGGCGCTGATCGGCCAGGGCATCGCCGGCCTGTACGCGCGGGAGGCCGTGACCGAGGCGCAGAAGGCCGAGGTGGATGCGCTGCTGGCGCCCACCGGCCGCACGCTGTGGGTGCACCAGGAAGCCGACCTCGACGCCGTCACGGCGCTCTCCGGCTCGGGCCCGGCCTACGTCTTCTACGTGGTGGAGGCCATGATGGCCGCGGCCGAGAAGATGGGCCTGAGCGCCGAGCAGGGCCGCGAGCTGGCGCTGGCCACCGTGGCCGGCGCGGCGGCGCTGGCGCAGCAGTCCGGCGAGAGCCCGGCCGTGCTGCGCGAGCGCGTCACCTCCAAGGGCGGCACCACCTATGCCGCGCTCACCTCGCTGGAGAACGATGGCGTGCGCGAGGCCTTCGTGCGCGCGCTGCAGGCCGCGCAGGCTCGTGCCCGGGAGCTGGGCGACGAGTTCGGCAAGGCGTGAGCCTGGCGCTGCGGCGCTGGCAGCAGGCGCCGGGCTCGCTCACGGCCCGGCTCAAGGCACTGGGAGCGTGCTTCGAGGTGCTGACGCTGCGCCAGCGCGTCGCGCCGCTGCTGGCTGACGAGAAGCGCGTGCTGGGCCCGGGCCGTTACCTGGTGCGCGAGGTGATCCTGACGGTGGACGGTGAAGCGCTGGTGTGGGCGCGCAGCGTGGCCCCGGCGCGCTCGCTGGTCGGTCCCTGGCGCGCGCTGGCCGGCCTGGGTACGCGGCCGCTGGGGCAGTTGCTGTTCGACGACGCACGCGTGGCGCGCTCGCCGCTGTTGCCGCACCGCCTGGTCCACGGCGGTCCCGGGCACCGGCGCATCGCGCGCGACTGGCTCCTGGCC
>JAEYPG010000325.1 GCA_023410975.1 Pseudomonadota bacterium | reverse complement strand
CAGCGGCCCGGCGGCGGCCTGCACCGCGCGGCTGGCGGCGATGAAGTCGATGCCCAGCACCTCGCGCATGCGCTGCGTCAGCGCGTTGTCCTCGGGCAGCAGCCCGGCGCCGGCGGCGCGCCATTGCGCCGCGAGCTTGCCGTCGTGCCACACGCTGAAGCTCACGTCCGGGCGCGCCAGCGCGTGGCGGCGCACGGCGTCCAGCGCGTGCGCGAACTCGGTGCTCTCGCTCTTGAGGAACTTGCGCCGCGCCGGGGTGTTGAAGAACAGCTCGCGCACCTCGACGGTGGTGCCCACGCCGCGCGCCGCGGGCGTGAGCTCGCCAGTGCGGGCATCGAGCCGGTGCGCGTGCGTGGCTTCCGCGGCGCGGCTGGCGATGCACAGCTCGGCCACCGAGGCGATGGCGGCCAGCGCCTCGCCGCGGAAGCCCATGCTGCGCACGTGTTCCAGTTCCGAGAGCGAGGCGATCTTGCTGGTGGCGTGGCGCTTGACGGCCAGGGCCAGCTGCGTGGCAGGGATGCCGCCGCCGTCGTCCTCGACCAGGATGGCGCGCATGCCGCCGCCGGTCAGGCGCACCGTGACCTGCGTGGCGCCGGCGTCCAGCGCGTTGTCCACCAGCTCGCGCACCACCGAGGCCGGGCGCTCCACCACCTCGCCCGCGGCGATCTGGCTCACCAGCGCATCGGGCAGTTCACGGATGGGTCGGCGCGGCGCGGCCGTGAGAGGAGCATTCATCGACGGGATTGTAGGAAGGCCGCCACAGGGCTTCCGGATAATGGGCTCCATGGAAATGCTCGCCCAGTTGGTTGATTTCATCCTGCACGTCGACGCGCACCTGATGGCGTTCGTGCAGGCCTATGGCGCGTGGGTGTACGCGCTGCTGTTCCTCATCGTCTTCGTCGAGACCGGCGTGGTGGTGATGCCCTTCCTGCCTGGCGACTCGCTGCTGTTCGTGGTGGGCGCGCTGTGCGGGCTGGACCTGATGAGCCTGCCGCTGGCCATGGCGCTGCTGATCGCGGCGGCGGTGCTGGGCGACCAGGTGAACTACAGCATCGGGCGCTGGCTGGGCCCGCAGGTGTTCCGCTGGGAGAGCTCGCGCTTCTTCAACAAGCGTGCCTTCGACCAGGCGCACGCCTTCTACGAGAAGCACGGCGGCATCACGATCGTGCTGGCGCGCTTCATGCCGTTCATCCGCACCTTCGTGCCCTTCGTGGCCGGCGTGGCGGCCATGACGCGGGGCAAGTTCACCTTCTTCAACGTCTCCGGTGCCTTGCTGTGGGTGGTGTCGCTGACGCTGGCGGGCTACCTGTTCGGCAACATCCCCTGGGTCAAGGCCAACCTGAACCTGATCATCTACGCGCTGATCCTCGTGCCCACGGCCATCGCGGTGCTGGGCGCGTGGAAGGCGCGCCGCGCCGAGGCGGCGTGAGGCGGACAAGACTCTGATTCCAAGTCCAAGTCCTCAGTGAAAGATCAGCGTTCGCCCTGAGCTTGTCGAAGGGCGCGGCCCGAACGGGACTTGCCTCACTCCCGAAACAGCACTGGAATGAAACCGCAAGCGGCCCCGAGGGGCCGCTTTTCATCGGGGGAGGCGCGCGGGGCGGCTTACAGCGTCCGGTTGCGCGCCAGCGGCGGATTGCGCGCGAAGTAGCGCCGGATGCCGGTGGTCAGCGCCTTCACCAGCTCGCCGCGGTACTCGGGGCTGGCGAGCTTGCGCTCCTCCTCCGGGTTGGAGATGAAGGCCGTCTCCACCAGGATGCTCGGGATGTCGGGCGCCTTGAGCACCGCGAAGCCCGCCTGCTCGACGCTGCGCTTGTGCAGCTTGCCCACCTTGCCGATCTGCCCCAGCACCTCGTCGCCGAGCTTGAGGCTGTCCTTGATCTGCGCCGTGGTGCTCATGTCCAGCAGCGCGCGCATCACGTGCGCGTCGCCGCTCTTGATGTTGGCGCCGCCGACCAGGTCCGAGGCGTTCTCGCGCTGCGCCATCCAGCGCGCCGCGGCGCTGGAGGCGCCCTTGTCGCTGAGCGCGAACACGCTGGCGCCGCGCGCCTCGGGATTCATGAACGCATCGGCGTGGATGGAGACGAACAGGTCCGCCTGCACGCGCCGCGCCTTGTTCACGCGCTCGTGCAGCGGCACGAAGAAGTCGTCGTCGCGCGTGAGCATGGCGCGCATGCCGGGAATGGCGTTGAGCCGGTCGCGCAGCTGCAGCGCCACGGCCAGCACCACGTCCTTCTCCTTCAGCCCGCTGGGGCCGATGGCGCCCGGGTCCTCGCCGCCGTGGCCCGGGTCCAGCGCGACCACGATCAGCCGGTCGATCTTCCTGAGCTGCTCGGCCGTGGGCGGCGGGGGCGGGGCGGGGGTCATGGGCGGCGCCGAGGGCGGCTGCGCGGGAGTCGGTGCCATGGCGACCTGGGGTGGCCGGGCCAGTGGCCTGGGCGCGGGCGGCTTGGCCGCGGCAATGGGGGGCGCCTCGGGAATGCCGGGCTGCTCCATGCGGTCGATGAACTCGCCCAGCGCGTCCTGCACCGAGCGCGCGGCCTGCTGCTCGGCCTGCGTCTTCTCGCGCAGCAGCGCCAGCAGCGGGTCCGGCGCCTGGGTGGGATAGAGGTCGAACACCAGCCGGTGCTGGTACGCCGCCACGGGCGTCAGGCGGAACACCTGCGGCGCGGTGGCCTGCTTGAGGTCCACCACCAGCCGCACGGTGCGGGGCTGGTTCTGGCCCACGCGCACGCCTTCGATGAAGGGGTCGTCCGCGCGCACCTTGCCCACCAGCTCGCGCAGCGCGGGGCTGAGCTCCAGGTTGTCGATGTCGATCACCAGCCGGTCGGGCGACTCCATGAGCTGGTGCCGGGCCGTCAGCGCCTGGTCGCTCTCGATGGTCACGCGCGTGTACTCCTCCGCGGGCCACACGCGCACGGCCACGATGCCCGCGCCCCAGGCCAGCTCGCCCGCACCCAGCAGCAGCGCCAGCGCGCCGCCGCGTTTCAACAGGCCGCGGCGTTCGAAGCAGGGATGGGGAAAACAGCGCGGCAAGCGGCTCATGCCAGCATCTCCAGCAGTTGCAGTCCGCGTGCACTGTGCGCCCGGGCCTGCAGTTCGCGCGAGTCGTCGTCGCGGATGTGCAACGTCAGCACCAGGTCTGCCGAGGGCAATACACCCGCCGCCTTGTCGGGCCATTCGGCGATCTTGAGGCCCGGGGCGGCGAACACGTCGCGAAAGCCGGCGTCCTCCCACTCGCGCGGATCCTCGAAGCGGTAGAAGTCGAAGTGCGAGATGGCCAGGCCGTTGGCCTCGTGCGGCTCCAGCACGGCGTAGCTGGGGCTCTTGATGCGGCCGGTGACGCCCAGCGCCCGCAGCAGGTGGCGCACGAAGGTGGTCTTGCCCGCACCCAATGGGCCGTGCAGCTCGATGAAGGCGTCGCGCAGCGCGGGCGACGCGGCCAGGCGCGCCGCGCAGGCTGCGGCATCGGCCTCCGTCGGCCAGTGGAAAGTGCGGCTACCTAGAATCTGGGGATGGGATTGAAGGGTCATGAAGCGCTCGCATTGCTGGAGCCACTGCGCGGCTGGGCGCGCGAGCTGGGATTTTCCCAGATCGGCATCAGCGGCGTGGACCTGAGCGCCGCCGAGCCGGGCCTGCGCGCCTGGCTGGCGGCCGGATTCCACGGTTCCATGCACTACATGGCCGCGCACGGCATGAAGCGCGCCCGGCCTGCGGAGCTGGTGCCCGGCACCGTCAGCGTCATCGCCGCGCGCATGGACTACCTGCCGAGCGGCACGCCCGATGGTTGGCAGCGCATCGAGTTCGAGCGGCTGGCGCAGCCGCTGCAGGCCGGGGTGTCGATGTACGCCCGCGGGCGCGACTACCACAAGGTGCTGCGCGCGCGGCTGCAGAAGCTCGCCGACCGGCTCGCCGCGGCCGTCGGCCCCTTCGGCCACCGCGTGTTCACGGACTCGGCGCCGGTGCTGGAGGTGGAGCTGGCCACGCGTGCCGGCCTGGGCTGGCGCGGGCGCCACACGCTCACGCTCTCGCGCGATGCGGGCTCGACCTTCTTCCTGGGCGAGATCTACGTGGACCTGGCGCTGCCGCACAGCGAGCCCGCGCAGGCGCACTGCGGTGCCTGCAGCGCCTGCCTGGATGCCTGCCCGACGCAGGCCATCGTGGCGCCGTACCGGCTGGATGCGCGGCGCTGCATTTCCTATCTGACCATCGAGCATGACGGGCCGATCCCGGTCGAGCTGCGAGCGCTGATGGGCAACCGCATCTACGGCTGCGACGACTGCCAGCTCGCCTGCCCGTGGAACAAGTTCGCGCAGCGCTCGCCGCTGCCGGACTTCGAGCTGCGGGCGCACTTCGAGGCGCCCACGCTGCTGCAGCTCTGGGGCTGGAGCGAGGCGGAGTTCCTGTCCCGCACCGAGGGCAGCCCGATCCGGCGCATCGGCCACGAGCGTTGGCAGCGCAACCTGGCGGTGGCGCTGGGCAATGCGCTGCGCGCCGGGCTGCATGAGGCGGACGAAGCGGCGGTGCGGCAGGCGCTGGCGGCGCGGCGAGAGGCGGTGGGGGAGCTGGTGCGGGAGCACATCGACTGGGCGCTGGCGATACCGCCGCAGCCAACGGGTTCCGTTCGGGCTGAGCCTGTCGAAGCCCTGCCGCACGGCTGAGCTACGGCCCTTCGACAAGCTCAGGGCGAACGGGCAGGTCGCCCATCACCCCTGCATCCGCGCCAGCGACCACAGCGCCACCGGCACGCTGACCATGCCCAGCAACGTCGAGATCGTCACCAGCCCGGCCACGAAGCCCGGGTGCCCGCCCAGCCGCGCGGCCAGCACGTAGCAGGTGGAGGCGGTGGGCAGCGCCGCGAAGGCCACCACCACCAGCTGCTGCACCGGCGGCAGCCCCAGCACCTGAACCAGCACCAGCGCCACCAGCGGCAGCACCGCGTGGCGGATGGACAGGAAGGCCGTCGCCAGCCGCGGCGCCTCGCGCAGCGCGCCCAGCTGCAGCCCGGCGCCCACCGCCATCAGGCCCAGCGGCAATGCGGCGGTGCCCACGCGGTGCAGGCTCACGGCCACCGGCTCGGGGAAGCTCAGGCCGAGCAGGTTGCCCAGCAGCCCGGCCACGGTGCTGAGGATCAGCGGGTTGCGCATCAGCTCGCGCCCGAAATGCTGGCCGCCGTGGCGTGCCAGCGGCCACACCGCGGCGATGTTGCACAGCGGCACGCAGAAGGCGATCACCAGCGCGATGGCCGCCACCGCCGGCGCGCCGCCCAGCCGCTCGGCCAGCGCCAGCCCGATGTAGGAGTTGAAGCGGAAGGCCGTCTGCGCGCCCGAGGCATGGGCCACGCGGTCCACCCCGCGCAGCAGGCCCAGCGAGTAGGCCAGCACGATGCCGCAGCCCACCACCGCCATGCCGCTGAACACCAGCGCGAGCATCGCGCCGGGCTGCAGCGGGTTGCGCACGATGGCGTTGAACAGCAGCACCGGGAACAGCAGGTAGTACACCAGCCGCTCCGTCGCTTCCCACACCGGGCGGTTGAGCGCCGTGTAGCGGCAGATCAGGAAGCCCGCGGCGATGAGCAGGAAATCGGGCAGCAGCAGCAGGGCCTCGTTCATCGCGAAAGTGTGCCAGTGCGCCTTTGCTGCACCCGCCGCAGGGGCGGGCCGCCGCCCGCGATGCGGGACGGTGCATCCGGTTGGCCGCGCTCTGTAACCATCGGCCACAATGGCCCAGGCGCCGGACGGTCCGGCCCCTGGATGGAGACAAGCGGATGAAAAGACAACGTTTGCGGATGCTTGCGGCGCTGCTGGGTCTGGCCGCCACGAGCCCGCTGCTGATGGCGCAGGGCTACCCCGCGAAACCCGTGCGGCTGGTGGTTCCGTTCGCTCCTGGCGGCACCACCGACATCGTGGCGCGCACCGTGTCCGACAAGCTCGGCGCGGCGCTGGGGCAGACCGTGGTGGTGGAGAACAAGGCCGGAGGCGGCGGCATCGTCGGCGCGCAGGAGCTGGCCCGCTCCGCGCCCGACGGCTACACCCTGGGCATCGCCACGGTCTCCACCACGGCGGCCAATCCGGCCATCAACCCGCGCACGGGCTACAACCCGCTCACGGACTTCACGCCCATCATCAACCTCGCGGCCACCCCCAACATCATCGCGGTGCACCCGAGCTTCCCGGCCAAGAACTACGCCGACTTCCTGGCGCTGCTGAAGAACAGCCCGGGCCGCTACAGCTATTCGAGCTCCGGCACCGGCGGCATCGGCCACTTGCAGACCGAGTTGTTCAAGAGCCTCACCGGCGTGTTCATCACGCACATTCCCTACCGCGGCGCGGGCCCGGCGCTCAACGACACGGTGGCGGGGCAGGTGCCCATCATGTTCGACAACATGCCTTCGGCGCTGCCCTTCGTGAAGGAAGGCAAGCTCGTGCCCATCGTGGTGGCGGCGCCGCAGCGCCTGGCTATCCTGCCCAACGTGCCGACCTTCAGGGAGGTCGGGCTGGAGCCGGTCAACCGCATGGCCTACTACGGCATCGTCGGTCCGAAGAACCTGCCCAAGGATGTCGTGGACAAGGTCTACAACGCAGCCAAGCAGGCGCTGGCCGATCCGGCGGTGAGGAAGCGCATCGAGGACACCGGCTCGCTGGTCGTGGCCAACACGCCCGATCAGTTCGCCGAGCAGATCCGCGCCGAGTTCGATGTCTACAAGGGCGTGGTCGCACGCCAGAACCTGCGCCTGGAGTGAAGTGAAAGCAGCAGTACCCGAAGCGGCCGTGCCAATCTCCCAGGCCGCGCCTGCCGCCCAGGCCACGCCTGGCGGCGAGGCCCCGGAGTCCGCGGCACGCGCGGCCAGCCGCGTGGCCATCGAGCGCTTCGTGCAGGCGCTGTGGATCGAGGACGGTCTCTCGGCCAACACCCTGGCGGCCTACCGGCGCGACCTCTCGCTCTATGCCGACTGGCTCGACGCCGAGGCCGGGCACGGCCTCGATGCCACCACCGAGGCCGACCTGCGCGGCTACATCGCCGCGCGCCACGGCGAAACGCGCGCCACGACCGCCAACCGGCGGCTGACGGTGTTCAAGCGCTACTTCCGCTGGGCGTTGCGCGAGCACCGGCTGCAGCAGGACCCGACCCTGAAGCTGCTGTCGGCGCGGCAGCCGCTGCGCGTGCCCAAGTCGCTGTCCGAGGCGCAGGTGGAGGCGCTGCTGGCCGCGCCGCCGGTGGAGGAGCCGCTGGGCCTGCGCGACCGCGCGATGCTGGAGCTGATGTACGCCAGCGGGCTGCGCGTGAGCGAGCTGGTGGGGCTGGGTCTGCTGTCGGTGGGCTTGGCCGAGGGCGTGCTGCGCGTCACCGGCAAGGGCGCGAAGGAGCGGCTGGTGCCTTTCGGCGAGGAGGCGCACGGCTGGCTGCGCCGCTACCTGGCCGAGGCGCGGGGCGAAATCCTGGGCCCGCGCCAGAGCGACGCGCTGTTCGTCACCGTGCGCGGCGAGGCCATGACGCGGCAGATGTTCTGGCAACTGGTGAAGAAGCACGCGCGCGCCGCGGGCATCGCGGTGCCGCTGTCGCCGCACACGCTGCGCCATGCCTTCGCCACGCACCTGCTCAACCACGGCGCGGACTTGCGCGCGGTGCAGCTGCTGCTGGGGCACGCCGACATCTCCACCACCACCATCTACACCCACGTCGCGCGCGAGCGGCTGCGCGCGCTGCACGCGGCGCACCATCCGCGGGCGTGAGAGACGCCCGCAGCGCGCATCGGAACCGGTGCCGCAGCGGTTCCGCTCCACAGCGCCCATGAAAAAAGGCCGGTCATACGACCGGCCTTTTGTTCAGGCGTGCTGAAGGCAGCGGGCTGCGATCAGAACGCGTGGCGCACGCCCAGGGCGAAGGACGAGAAGTCCACGCCGTTGGCGCCGGTGCCGAAGTAGCTGACGTTGGCCTTGTTGTCGACCTTCGTGTAGAAGGCGTAGACCTTGGTGCGCTTGCTCAGGTTGTAGTTGTAGGCAACCGTGTACTGCAGTGCGTCGGAGTCAGCGACCTTCGTGCCGTTGAGCTTGAACTTGTCGGCATAGCCGACGTTGAGGTGCAGCTCATTGCCACCGATGGTGTACATGCCGGACAGGCGGAACGCATCACGCTTGATCTCGGCGCCAACCGGATCGATCTGGTTGTGCACCCAGTAGGCGCCCACCGTCAGCGGCCCGAACTCGTACAGGGCGCGCAGGCCGTATTCCTTGGTGTCGTTGACCACGCCACCGGCGAAGCCTGCAAACGCCACGCCCTGGAAGCCGAAGTCCAGCGGGCCACGCAGGTAGGTGGCACCCAGGTGCAGCGGGCCGCGGTCGTAATTGGCGGCGATCTGGGCGGTGTTCTTGCCCGTGGCGTTGCTCGTCGTTTCAACGTTGGCGGCGTCCTGCCGCATGCTGTATTGGGCTTCCACCACCAGGCCGCCGAAGCTGGGCGTGTTGTAGGAGATGGCGTTCTGCTTGCGGCCCGGATACAGGTAGAAGGCGTCGGACGACGTGCCCGTATCGTGGTTGTGCATGCTGATGTAGTCAGCCGTCGCATAGTAGGCCGCGCTCTGGCCCATGTTGCCCAGGCGCACGCGGCCGAAGCTGCTGCTTTCCACGCCGACCCACGACTCACGCTGGAACAGGCGGCCGGCACCGTAGGCGGTGCTCAGGGCACCGGTGTCGGAGCCGAAGCCGCTTTCCAGCACGAACAGCGCCTTCAGCCCGCCGCCCAGGTCCTCCGAGCCGCGCAGGCCCCAACGCGAAGCGCTGTCCTGCAGCACAGTCCTGGTCGCGTCGCCGACTTTCTGGCGCTCGACGGACGTGTTCACACGGCCATACAGCGTGACCGAGCTCTGGGCGAAAGCGGTGCCCGCGGCCAGCACGGCGGCCGCAGCAATGAGAGTGCGCTTCATCGAAGAATCCTTTATTTGAACATCGGGGCTATTACTGCCCGATGTCCAGGATTTTAAGAAGAGGCCGGGAAAAAACCCGTGATGTGGAGCCAGCTTGTCCCGTTTTGTGACTCCAGCGCAACAGTGCGGTGGAGTGCGGGCAATCGATGCCCGCACAACCTTTGCGCCACCTCAACGCCCGCGCAGGTGCGCCGGCGCCTCCAGCCGCTTGGCCAGCGTGGACAGCAGCAGCGTGAGCACCAGGTACAGCGCCGAGATGGCGAGGTACGGCTCCCAGTAGCGCGAGTAAGCGCCCGCCACGGTGCGCGCGGCCAGTGCCAGCTCCGCCAGGCCGATGGCCGAGACCAGGGACGAGTCCTTGATCAGCGTCACGCCCTCGTTGACCAGCGCAGGCACCATGCGGCGAAAGGCCTGTGGCAGGATCACCTCGCGCATGGCCTGCGCGTGCGTCAGACCCAGGCTGTAGGCAGCCTGGGTCTGGCCGCGGTGGATGCTCTGGATGCCCGCGCGAAAGATCTCGCTGATGTAGGCCCCGGCGTTGAGCGTGAGCGCCAGCGCGCCGGAGAAGAAGGCGCCGTGCTCCTGGCGGAACTCGCGCGCCGCCTCGCCCGTGAGCAGCCAGCCCGTCTCCGGATGGATCAGCGTGGGCATGAGCGCGAAGTGCACCAGCAGGATCTGCACGAACAGCGGCGTGCCGCGAAAGAAGGTGACGTAGCCCAGCGTCACGGCACGCGCGAGCTTCATCAGCACGCGCAGCAGCGGCGCCTTGGGCTCGGGCGCGTCGGCCGAGCTGCTGACCAGCCCCAGCAGCGCGCCCAGCACCAACCCGGCGAACACGGCCACCAGCGCGAGCTTGACCGTCATCCACAGCGCGGAAGCGAACAGCGGGCCGTAGCCCGCCAGGATCTCCCAACGTAAATCCACTTCGGTGCGGCCTTACTTCGACGCGGCCGAGGCCGGGGTGCCCGCGGTAGCCGGGGCGCTGCCGAAATACTTGGCGTAGATACGGTCGTAGGTGCCGTCGGCGCGGATGCCGGCCAGGCCCTGGTTGAGCATCTCCAGCACCGCGGTGTTGCCCTTGCGCACGGCGATGCCGTACTGCTCGGGCGTGAAGCTGGGGTCGCTCACGGTCTTGAAGCCCGTGCCGGCGTTGTTGGTCACGTAGTGAGCGACCACGCCGTTGTCGGCCACCACCGCGTCCACGCCGCCGGACTCCAGCTCCTTGAGCGCCAGCGGGGTGGATTCGAAGCGCTTGATGGCCGCGCTGTTCTTGCCCAGCAGCTTGGTGACCACCTCGTCGCCAGTGGTGCCGGTCTGCACGCCGACCTTCAGCGGCTTGAGATCCTCGAACTTCGTGACCTTGGAGCCTTGCTTGACGGCGATGAGCTGCACCGCGTCGAAGTAGGGCGCCGTGAAGTCCATGGTCTGCTTGCGCTCGTCGGTGATCGTGATGGCCGACACCAGCAGGTCGCGGTCGCCTTGCGCCACGGCGTTGAAGATGCCTTCCCAGGGCGTGTTGACGAACTTCACCTGCACGCCGGCCTTGGCGGCGATGGCGCTGACGACTTCGATGTCGAAGCCAACAATCTCGCCCTTCTCGTTCTGCGACTCGAAGGGGGCGTAGGCGGCGTCGGTGCCGACCACGTAGACCTTGGCCGGCGTCGCCGGGGCGGCGGCGGATTCGGACGCCGCGGGTGCGGCCGCCGGGGCGGCGGCTTCTTCCTTCTTGCCGCAGGCGCCCAACAGCGTTGCGGTACCAATCAAGCCGGCCTGCAGGAAGATGCGGCGGGAGGTGGTGTTGTTGGCCATGGAGGTCCAGAAAATTGTGAAGTGCGTCCAGTTTATGTCGTGGCCGGCGCGCGACTCCTAACCGGAATCAAGCCTGCTGCTCCAGCGCCAGCAGCTCGGCCTGCGTGAACTCCGCAGCCAGCCGGGCGGCGTGATTGAACGGCGGGCGCGGGCGCGGCGCCTGGTAACGCTCGGTGAGCTCGGGGTAATGCGCAATGGGGTCGAGCCCGCGTTGCGCGCACAGCCAGCGGTACCAGCGGTTGCCGACCGCGACGTGGCCCACTTCGTCGCGCAGGATCACGTCCAGGATCGCCACGGCGCGCTCGTCGCCGGCGCGGCGGAACTTCTCCTGCATCGGCGGCGTGGCATCGAGCCCGCGCGCTTCGAGCGTGCGCGGCACCAGCGCCATGCGGGCCAGCGCATCGCCCGCGGTGCGCTGCGTCATCAGCCACAGGCCGTCGTGGGCCTCGAAATCGCCGTAGTCGTGGCCAAGGCTCTGCAGGTGCGCGCGTACCAGGCTGAAGTGCAGCGCCTCCTCGGCCGCCACGCGTGTCCAGTCGCGGTAGAAAGCCGCTGGCATGCCGGCGAAGCGCCACACCGCGTCCAGTGCCAGGTTGATCGCGTTGAACTCGATGTGCGCCACCGCGTGCAGCAGCGCCGCGCGGCCGGCCGGGGTGAAGGGCGAGCGCGTGGGCACCTGGCGTGGCTCCACCAGGCGCGGCAGCGCCGGGCGCCCGGGCACGCCCGCGGGCTCCTCCAGCGCCAAGGCCGGGTCGAGCGCGAAACCCTCGAAACCCTCGTGCAGCGCGGTGGCCTGGGCCGACTTGGCGGCGGGGTCGCATTCGCACAGGGCGTGCAGTGCGGCACGGCGCAGGCAGGGCAGCTCGTTCATGGTCGATACGGGGCGGATGGGCGCGGAAGAAGCCGGCGGGGCGGCGGCAAAGGCCCGGCGGCGGGGCCGGGCGCACGCCTTGCCCTCGGGCGGGAGTGAAGGCGGCTCCTAGAATTATCGGCTTGCGGCGCGCCGGGGCCCGACCGGCTGCACTTCCTGCCGCGCGGCGCCCGGGTGATTCCCCGCGCCTTCCCCTTCCATTGCTCTGCCCGGCACGGCTTGCGGCGCAGGGCCGCAGTACATCAAACACATCAACAACACCATGAGCGATCTGCACAAATTCCTGTTCGAGGGCCTGCCCGTGCGCGGCATGCTGGTGCGGCTCACCGACAGCTGGCGCGAGGTGCTGCAGCGTCGCGAGGCCAGCGGCGGCTACCCGGCGCCGGTGCGCGAGCTGCTGGGCCAGATGACGGCCGCGGCAGTGCTGATGCAGTCCAACATCAAGTTCAACGGCGCGCTGGTGATGCAGATCTTCGGCGACGGCCCCGTGAAGATGGCCGTGGTGGAGGTGCAGCCCGAGCTGCATTTCCGTGCCACGGCCAAGGTCGTGGGCGAGGTGCCCGAAGGGGCGCAGCTGGAGGCCATGCTCAACGTGCACAACCGTGGCCGCTGCGCCATCACGCTGGACCCGCGCGACCGCCAGCCCGGGCAGCAGCCCTACCAGGGCGTGGTGCCGCTGTCGGCCATGGGTGAGGAGTTCCACGCGCTGCAGAACCTTTCCGAGGTGCTGGAGCAGTACATGCGCCAGTCCGAACAGCTGGAGACGCGCCTGGTGCTGGCGGCCAACGACGAGGTCGCCGCCGGGCTGCTGATCCAGCGCCTGCCCGTCGAGGGGCTGGGCAACCTGGAGAGCAAGGAGAAGCGGGCCGAGGCTGAAGTGCTGGCCGAGGGCTTCAACCGCATCGCGCACCTGGCCTCGTCGCTCAAGGCCGAGGAACTGCTGACGCTGGATGCCGAGACCATCCTGCACCGCCTCTTCTGGGAAGAGGACGTGCGCCGCTTCGAGCCGCAGCAGCCGCGCTTTGCCTGCACCTGCTCGCGCGAGCGCGTGGGCGCCATGCTCAAGGGCCTGGGCCGCGACGAAATCGACTCCATCGTGGCCGAGCGCGGCGAGGTGGAGATCGGCTGCGACTTCTGCGGCCGCCAGTACCACTTCGACGTTGTGGACGTGGGCGAGCTCTTCACGCCGGAGCGCGACCAGCCGCCGTCGTCCACCGCGGTGCAGTAAGCCTCAGGGCGCGCTGCGCCCGGCGGATGCCCGCAGCGCGTGCTCGCACTGCGGGTCGTCGCAGTCCTCGCATACCCAGCGCCAGGCCGGCTGGGCCGCTTCGCGCTCGCGCAGCCGCGTGAACAGTCCCGCGCGCGGCGCGGACAGCGTGCGCAGCCAGGGCGCCAGGGCGTCCACCGCGCAGTCCACGCGCGCCTCGCCCTCGCCGCGCACCACCGACCACGGCAGCCCGTGCGCCAGCAGCAGGCCGCGCACCAAGCGGTCCACCGGCGCACGCACCTGCGGGCCGTCGCGCTGGTGGCCGTCGGCCACCCAGGGCAGGTCCAGCGCGGTGAGCAGCGTCGCGGCGCAGCGGCGCTGGAAGTCCAGCGCCATGGCATGCAGCGAGCGGTCACCGAACAGCAGCTCGCTGTAGACAGCCGTCATCAGCGGCGTGGTGTCGGCCACCACCAAGTCGTGCTCGGCCGCGGCTTGCTCCAGGCGGCGCTGCTGCGCCTGCGCGATGCCGAGCTGCTCCTCGGCGCGCGGCGTGCGGCCCTCGCGCTCGCACCACTCGCGCAGTACCTCCGGCACCCAGGCCACGGACAGGCCCGTTTCGTGCGCCAGCCGCTGGGCCAGCGTCTGCGCCAGCACGGTCTTGCCCGTGCTCTCGGCGCCGATCAGGGCGATGACGTTCAGGGAAGCGGGAAAGTCGGACATGTCAGGCGGCGGGAGGCACGCGCCGGCGGCGTGGCAAGGCTCAGGCCGAGGCCAGCGCCTGCGGCTGCTGCCGCGCCAGCCGCGCCCAGCGCCGCCAGCCCACGGCCGACAGCACGGCGAAGAGGGCGTAGAGCAGCACCGTCAGCCACAGGCCCTTGTAGGCGAAGAGGGCGACGCTGGCGATGTTGACCACGACCCAGGTCGGCCAGTTCTGCACGTACTTGCGCCCAAGCAGCCACTGGCCGGCGAGGCTGGCCACGGTGGTGAAGGCATCGGCATAGGGCACGTCGGAGTCGGTGACGCTGTCCAGCAGCCAGCCCACCAGCGGCCAGGCCGCCAGGGTCACCAGGCCCAGCCGCAGCAGGCCGCGGCGGCCGAGGTCGCGCACCTGCAGCGCGCGGCCGTCGTCCTGCGTGCCGCGCAGCCACTGCCACCAGCCCCACAGGGCCGCGGCGATGAAGACGAGCTGCAGCAATGCTTCGCCGTAGAGGCGGCTGCCGGCGAAGAGCAGGGCGTAGAGGGCGCTGCTGGCGATGGCCAGCGGCCAGCCCAGGGGGTTCACGCGCAGGTTGCAGTGCACCATCCACAGCGCCAGCACGAAGGCCAGCAGCTCGGCGCGGCTGACCGCCACGCCCCAGGCCGTGAACACGGCGGCTTGCAGCCACTGCATGGCGCTTCAGTGCCGCACCGGCGGGATCTGCACCAGGATCTCGTCGGGCTTGACCATGCCCAGCTCGGCGCGGGCACGCTCCTCGACCATTTCCAGGCCGTCACGCAGGTCGGCCACCTCGTTGGCCATGCGCTGGTTGACTTCGCGCGCCTGCGCGTTGGCCTGCAGCTGGGTCTGCAGTTGCGCGCGCAGCGCCTGCACGTTGCGCACGCCGCCCTTGCTCCACCACAGCTCGTAATGCACCAGCGCCAGCAGCGCCAGCAGCACCAAAGTCACCAGTCGCATGGCCTTGAACCTTCAGGTGTTCCGGTTGCAATGCACCCCGTCCGCCCTGAGCCTGTCCAAGGGCAGGCTCAGAGGCAGGGGCTTCGACAAGCTCAGCCCGAACGGGGTGGCGGTATGCGGAATACCTAAAGCCTTTCCGGATCAGCGCAGGTTGTAGAACGCGGCGCGGCCGGGGTAGACGGCGATGTCGCCCAGGTCTTCCTCGATGCGCAGCAGCTGGTTGTACTTGGCCATGCGGTCGCTGCGGCTCATGGAGCCGGTCTTGATCTGGCCGGCGTTGGTGGCCACGGCGATGTCGGCGATGGTCGAGTCCTCGGTTTCGCCCGAGCGGTGGCTGATCACGGCGGTGTAGCCCGCGCGCTTGGCCATCTCGATGGCGGCGAAGGTCTCGGTCAGGGTGCCGATCTGGTTGATCTTGATGAGGATCGAGTTGGCGATGCCCTTGTCGATGCCTTCCTTCAGGATCTTGGTGTTGGTCACGAACAGGTCGTCGCCCACCAGCTGCACGTTCTTGCCCAGGCGCTCGGTGAGGTGCTTCCAGCCGTCCCAGTCGCCTTCGGCCATGCCGTCCTCGATCGAGATGATCGGGTACTTGTCGCACCAGGTGGCCAGCATGTCGGTCCACTGCTCGGCGGTGAGCTTGAGGCCGCCTTCGCCTTCCAGCACGTACAGGCCGTCCTTGTAGAACTCGCTGGCGGCGCAGTCCAGGCCGATGGCGATCTGCTCGCCGGCGGTGTAGCCGGCCTTGTCGATGGCTTCCAGGATCAGCTGGATCGCCGCCTCGTGGTTCTCCACGCTGGGGGCGAAGCCGCCCTCGTCGCCCACGGCGGTGCTCATGCCCTTGGCGTCGATGATCTTCTTCAGGGCGTGGAACACCTCGGCGCCGTAGCGCACGGCCTCGCGGAAGCTCGGCGCGCCCACGGGGATGATCATCAGCTCCTGCAGGTCCAGGTTGTTGTTGGCGTGGGCGCCGCCGTTGATGACGTTCATCATCGGCACGGGCATCTGCACCGCGCCCATGCCGCCGAAGTAGCGGTACAGCGGCAGGCCGGACTCTTCCGCGGCGGCGCGCGCCACGGCCATGGAGACGGCCAGCATCGCGTTGGCGCCCAGGCGGCCCTTGTTGTCGGTGCCGTCGAGGTCGATCAGCGTCTTGTCCAGGAAGGCCTGCTCGGAGGCGTCCAGGCCCAGCACGGCCTCGGAGATCTCGGTGTTGACGTGCTGCACGGCCTTGAGCACGCCCTTGCCCAGGTAGCGCGACTTGTCGCCGTCGCGCAGCTCGATGGCTTCGCGCGAGCCGGTGGAAGCGCCCGACGGGACGGCGGCACGGCCCATGGTGCCGGACTCCAGCAGCACATCACATTCCACGGTGGGGTTGCCGCGGCTGTCCAGGACTTCGCGGCCGACGATGTCGACGATGGCACTCATGGGTCAATCTCTCCGGTAGGGTTGGATTCGAGTCTGCGCATGCCCGGCGGGCATGCGGCCGTTGCGTTGACGGCGCTCTGGGAACAGGCCGGGGACGCCGCCTTCAGGCGACGCCTTCGACCAGGATCATGCGCATCACGCCCGCGCCTTCACGCAGGCTGCGCGCATGGGTGTAGGTCTGGCTGTCGTAGTAGGCCCGAGCCTTCTCGGCATTCTCGAAGCGCAGCACCACGATGCGCTCGGGCGACCACGGCCCTTCGAGCACCTCGATGGCACCGCCGCGCACCAGCACCTCCACGCCATGCTCCTGCATGGCGCGGGTGCTCCACTCGCGGTAGTTGGCCATCTTCTGTGCATCGGTGATCTGCACGTCGGCAATGATGTAGGCGCTCATCAGGGTCGGGTCCTTCAGCAGCTGAAGTCGTTTTCGAGCAGGGGCTGCGTCTTGATGACGCGGTCCAGCGCCAGCAGTTGCTCCAGCAGCGCGCGCATGTGCTTGAGCGGCACGGCGTTGGGGCCGTCCGACAGCGCCTTGGCCGGGTCGGGGTGCGTCTCCATGAACAGCCCCGAGATGCCCACCGCCACCGCCGCGCGCGCCAGCACCGGCACGAACTCGCGCTGGCCGCCGCTGCTGGTGCCCTGGCCGCCGGGCAGCTGCACCGAGTGCGTGGCGTCGAAGACGACCGGCGCGCCCGTCTCGCGCATGATCGCCAGCGAGCGCATGTCCGAGACCAGGTTGTTGTAGCCGAAGCTCACGCCGCGCTCGCAGGCCATGAAGGCGTCATCGTCCAGGCCCTTCTCGCGCGCGGCGGCGCGCGCCTTGTCGATGACGTTCTTCATGTCGTGGGGCGCGAGGAACTGCCCCTTCTTGATGTTCACCGGCTTGCCCGATTGCGCCACCGCGCGGATGAAGTCGGTCTGGCGGCACAGGAAGGCCGGCGTCTGCAGCACGTCCGCCACGGCGGCCACGCGCTCGACCTCGGCTTCGCTGTGCACGTCGGTGAGCACGGGCACCTGCAGTTGCGAGCGCACCTTGGCCAGGATCTCCAGGCCCTTGTCCATGCCGGGGCCGCGGAAGCTCGTGCCGCTGGAGCGGTTGGCCTTGTCGTAGCTGCTCTTGAAGATGAAGGGGATGCCCAGCTCGCCGGTGATCTCCTTCAGCCGCCCGGCCACCTCGGCCTGCAGCGTCTCGCTCTCGACCACGCAGGGTCCGGCGATGAGAAAGAACGGCTTGTCGAGGCCGACTTCGAATCCGCACAGCTTCATGCGGGTCTCCTTCAGCGCTGGGGCTGCTTGCGCGCGTGGTGGTCCAGCGCGGCCTTGACGTAGCTGATGAACAGCGGGTGGCCGTCCCAGGGCGTGCTCTTGAACTCGGGGTGGAACTGCACGCCGACGAACCAGGGGTGCACTTCCAGCGGCAGCTCGACCATCTCGGTGAGCTTCTCGCGCTGCGTGATGGCCGAGATGATCAGCCCGGCCTGCTGCAGCTTGTCGAGGTAGTGCTCGTTGGCCTCGTAGCGGTGGCGGTGCCGCTCCGTGACCACGTCGCCGTAGATGCGGTGCGCGATGGTGCCGGGCTTGACGTCCGAGCTCTGCGCGCCCAGGCGCATGGTGCCGCCCAGGTCGGAGCCGGCATGGCGCTTCTGGATCGTGCCGTCGGCGTCCTGCCACTCGTCGATGAGCGCGATCACCGGGTGCGGCGTGTTGGGCTCGAACTCGGTGCTGTTGGCGCCGGCCAGGCCCGCCAGGTGGCGCGCGACCTCGATGGTGGCCACCTGCATGCCGAGGCAGATGCCCAGGTACGGAATCTTGTGCTCGCGGGCGTACTGGGCCGCCAGGATCTTGCCTTCCACGCCGCGCTTGCCGAAGCCGCCGGGCACCAGGATGGCATCGAACTGCGCCAGGCTGTCGATGTTCTCCGGCGACAGCTGCTCGGAGTCCACGTACTCGATGTTCACGCGCGCGTGGTTGTGGATGCCCGCGTGGCGCAGCGCCTCGTTGAGCGACTTGTACGAGTCCGACAGGTCGGTGTACTTGCCGCACATGGCGATGGTGACCTGGCTCTTCGGGTTGGTCACCTCGTACACCAGCTTGTCCCACTGGCGCAGGTCGGCCGGGCGCGTGAGCAGCTGCAGCTTCATGCAGATGAGCTCATCGAGCTGCTGCTCGTGCAGCATGCGCGGCACCTTGTAGATGGTGTCCACGTCCCACATCGAGATCACGCCGGCTTCCTGCACGTTCGTGAACAGCGAGATCTTGTCGCGCTCGTCGTCGGGGATGCGGCGGTCGGCGCGGCACAGCAGCGCGTCGGGCTGGATGCCGATCTCGCGCAGCTTCTGCACCGTGTGCTGCGTGGGCTTGGTCTTGAGCTCGCCCGCGGCGCCGATCCACGGCACGTAGGTCAGGTGCACGAAGGCGGTGTTGGCCGGGCCCATGCGCAGGCTCATCTGGCGCGTGGCCTCCAGGAAGGGCAGCGACTCGATGTCGCCCACCGTGCCGCCGATCTCCACGATCGCCACGTCCACCGCGTCGGCCGTGCCGAAGCCCGCGCCGCGCTTGATGAAGTCCTGGATCTCGTTGGTGATGTGCGGGATCACCTGCACCGTCTTGCCCAGATAGTCGCCGCGGCGCTCTTTTTCGAGCACGGACTTGTAGATCTGGCCGGTGGTGAAGTTGTTGCTGCGCTTCATCCGCGTGGTGATGAAGCGCTCGTAGTGGCCCAGGTCCAGGTCGGTCTCGGCACCATCTTCGGTGACGAACACTTCGCCATGCTGGAAGGGCGACATCGTGCCGGGATCGACGTTGATGTAGGGGTCCAGCTTGATGAGGGTGACCTTGAGGCCGCGCGATTCGAGGATCGCGGCCAGGGACGCCGACGCGATGCCCTTGCCCAGCGAGGACACCACACCGCCGGTGACGAAGACGAACTTGGTCATGGAGCGCGCATCCGTTTTGCGGGGCCCGGAGGTCGGGCGCACGGATGCCTTGGTGGTAAAGCGCGATTATACGGGCCGCCTCCGGCACTCCCCTGACGCCCCGGGCCGTCCTAGGGCATGTCGGCCAGCAGCTCCAGCACCAGCGCCGCCGTGGGCGCGGGGCTTTCCATGGGGTAAAGGTGCGTGCCTTCGATCCAGCGGAAGCGCGCGCCGGCCAGGCGCTGCGCCAGCGCGGTGCCGCCCTGGCGCATCTCCTCGGAACGCGTGCCGGCGACGAAGCCCACCGGGCACGACACGGGATGGCGGCGCAGCGTGCGCGCCAGGTCGTGCGGCAGGGTGTCGTAGATGCGCGTTTCGACCTCGGGCTCGAAGGCCAGCCGCACGCGGCCCTCGCGCTCCTCGAAGCCGGCGCGCAGGTAGTCGTCGAGCACGCGCGGGTCCCAGCCGGCGAACACCGACTTGCCGCTGAAATGCTGGCGCACCGCCTCGTGCGAGGGCCATTCGCGCCGGCGCCTGCGCGAGATGCGGCCGGGCGAGACGCGCCGCATCAGCCCCGTGACCTTGGCCAGGTGCACGACCTGCGCGCGCCAGCCGGCGAAGATGGGCGAATCCAGCACCACCACGCCGCGCGCGAGCTGCGGGCGGCGCGAGGCGGTCTTGAGGCACAGCAGCCCGCCCAGCGAGTGGCCCACCAGGAACACCGGCGCCGTGGCGTGGCGCTCGATGAAGTGGGCCAGCTCGTCGCGCAGCCGCCCCCAGCCGTCGCTCACCGGAAAGCGCGGGTCGTGGCCGAAGCGCCGCGGCGCCAGCACCTCGTAGCCCGCGGCGCGCCAGGCCTCGAACAGCCGCGCGTAGGTGCCGGCCGGAAAGCCGTTGCCGTGGGCGAAGACGATGCAGCGCGGCGGCGGCGGCGCCGCGCTCATCCCGCGGCCAGGCGCGTCTCGGGGCCGACGACCTTGGTCAGCGGCTCGTAGCGCTCGGAGCTTGCCAGCAGCGGGTGGGCGCTGTCGCCGCCGTCCCAGCGCGGGTTGTCCATGCTGTCGAACACCTCGCGCAGCCGCTGGCCCCAGGTGCCGCGCACCATCTGGAAGTACGGGTTGAACTCGTCGATGCAGATCATGCGGTCGGCGCGCAGCTCGCCCGCGCGGTAGACCAGCAGGTCCAGCGGCAGCCCCACTGAGAGGTTGGACTTGAGCGTGGAGTCCATGGACACCAGCGCGCACTTGGCGGCCTGGTCCAGCGAAGTGCGCGGGTTGATGAGGCGGTCCAGCACCGGCTTGCCGTACTTGCTCTCGCCGATCTGGAAGTAGGGCGTCTCGCGCGTGGCCTCGATGAAGTTGCCCTCGGAGTACACCAGGAACATGCGCATGGGCTCGCGCCCGATCTGGCCGCCGAAGATCAGCGAGGTGTTGAAGTCGATGCCGTGGCGCTTGAGCGCATGCCCGTCCTGCTCGTAGACGCGGCGTACCGCGGCGCTGAGCACGCGCACCGCGTCGAACATGCTGCGCGCGTTCCAGATCGTGATCGGCGGCTCGCCGTGGCCGCCGTCGATGCGCTCCACCTGCAGCAGCTCCCGCACCGACTGCGAGATGCTCAGGTTGCCCGCGGACAGCAGCGCCATGAAGCGGTCGCCCGGGCGCTCGTACACCATCATCTTGCGGAAGGTGCTGATCTGGTCCATGCCCGCGTTGGTGCGCGAGTCGGAGAGGAAGACGAGACCGGCATCGAGCCGGATGCCAAGGCAGTAGGTCATGTGGCCTCCGCAAGGAGAGTTTTGAGGCGGTACAGCGCGTCCAGCGCCTCGCGCGGGGTGAGCGTGTCGGGATTGATGCCCGCCAGCGCCTCCTCCAGCGCCGAGGGCTCGCGCACCAGGTCGGGCTCGGGTTCGGGCAGCGCGGGCGGTGCGGCAAACAGGTCCACCTGCGTTTCGCCGCTGCGCTGCTGGGCTTCCAGCGCCTCCAGCGTCGCGCGCGCCTGGCGGATCAGCGAGGCCGGCATGCCCGCCAGCCGCGCCACCTGCACGCCGTAGCTGCGGCTGGCCGGGCCGCTCTGGATCTCGTGCAGGAACACGATGTCGTGCCCGCTGCCCTCCACGGCGCTGACGTGCACGTTGATCGCCTGCGGGTGTTTCTCCGGGAAGGCCGTGAGCTCGAAGTAGTGCGTGGCGAACAGCGTGAAGGCGCGGTTGCGGTCGTGCAGGTGGCTGGCGATGGCGCCGGCCAGGGCCAGGCCGTCGAAGGTGGACGTGCCGCGCCCGATCTCGTCCATCAGCACCAGGCTGTGCTCGGTGGCGCTGTGCACGATGGCAGCGGCCTCCGTCATCTCCAGCATGAAGGTGGACTGCGCGTTGGCCAGGTCGTCCGCGGCGCCGATGCGGGTGTGGATGGCATCCATCGGCCCAAGCCGGCAGCTCTTGGCCGGCACGTAGGAACCCATGGCCGCCAGCAGCGCGATCAGCGCCACCTGGCGCATGTAGGTGCTCTTGCCGCCCATGTTCGGGCCCGTGATCACCAGCATGCGCGTGCGGGCTTCGAGCCTGCAGTTGTTGGCGATGAAGGTACCGCCGCCGCTCTCGGCCAGCCGCGCCTCCACCACCGGGTGGCGCCCGGCCTCGATGTCGATGCAGGGCTGCGGCACGAACTGCGGCCGGCACCAGTTGAGCGTGGCCGCGCGCTCGGCCAGCGTGGAGAGCACGTCCAGCGCCGCCAGCGCGCGCGCCAGCTCCAGCAGCACCGGCAGGTGGGGCTGCAGCTGGTCCAGCAGCTGCTCGTAGAGCCACTTCTCGCGGGCCAGGGACCGCTCCTGCGCCGACAGGGCCTTGTCTTCAAAGGCCTTCAGCTCCGGCGTGATGAAGCGCTCGGCGTTCTTGAGCGTCTGGCGGCGGCGGTAGTCGTCGGGCACGCGGCCGAGCTGGCCGGTGGTGACCTCGATGTAGAAGCCGTGCACCTTGTTGTACTGGACGCGCAGGTTGGAGATGCCGGTGCGCTCGCGCTCGCGGGTCTCCAGCGCCAGCAGGAAGGCGTCGCAGTGCTCGTTGATGCCGCGCAGCTCGTCCAGGTCGGCGTCCAGCCCCGGGGCGATCACGCCGCCGTCGCGCAGCAGCGCCGCGGGCTCGGCCAGCAGCGTGCGCTGCAGCAGCGCGGCGATCTCCGGCGAGGGCTGCAGCGAGGCCTTGAGCATCAGCAGCAGCGGCGCGCCCTCGGGCACCGTGGCTTCCAGCGTGGGCAGCGACAGCAGCGTCTCGCGCAGGCCCGCGAGCTCGCGCGGGCGCACCTGGCGCAGCGCGATGCGCGAGGCGATGCGCTCCACGTCGCTGATGTGGCGCAGCCGCTCGCGCAGCGGCTCGTAGCCCTGCGTGTGCAGCTGGGCGATGGCCTCGTGCCGCGCCTTGGCCGCGTCGCGCGCGCGCGCGGGCTGCGTCAGCCACTGGCGCAGCAGCCGGCTGCCCATGCCGCTGCGGCAGCCGTCGAGCAGCGACAG
>JAEYPG010000308.1 GCA_023410975.1 Pseudomonadota bacterium | reverse complement strand
CAGCAGCGTCACGACGATGCGCGCGCCGCTGGCGCCGATCGGGTGCCCCAGCGCCACTGCGCCGCCGTGCACGTTGACGATCTCGTGCGGCAGCTCCAGCGCCGACATCGCGGCCATGGTCACGGCGGCGAAGGCCTCGTTGACCTCCCACAGCTCCACCTGCTCCTTGCGCCAGCCGGCTTTCTTCAGCGCCTTCTCGATGGCGCCTGCCGGCGCGGTGGTGAACAGCTCGGGCGCCTGCGCGTGCACCGCGTGCGCCGCGATGCGGGCGATGGGCACCAGGCCCCGCCGCGCGGCGGTGGATTCGCGCATCAGCACCAGCGCCGCGGCGCCATCGGAAATGCTGGACGCGGTGGCGGCGGTGATGGTGCCGTCCTTCTTGAACGCGGGCTTCAGGCCGGCGATCTTGTCCAGCTTGGCCTTGAAGGGCTGCTCGTCGCGCTTCACCAGCGTCTCGCCGCCCTTGCCGGGAACGGCCACCGGTGCGATCTCCCAGTCAAAGCTGCCGTCCTCGTTGGCCTGCCGGGCACGCTGGGTGGAGGCGACGGCGTAGGCCTCCATCGCCTCGCGCGTGAAGCCGAACTGCGCCACGCAGGTCTCGGCGAACACGCCCATGGCCTTGCCGCGCTCGTAGGCGTCCTCCAGGCCGTCCAG
The DNA here is from genome assembly GCA_023410975.1 of Pseudomonadota bacterium. Lineage (GTDB taxonomy): Bacteria > Pseudomonadota > Gammaproteobacteria > Burkholderiales > Burkholderiaceae_C > Azohydromonas. The sequence goes on along the minus strand of JAEYPG010000308.1, from coordinate 2,548 downwards.
CGCCATGTGGTCGTACAGGGCCGCGGCGCCGTACTTCACGCCCTTGCGCGCGAACACCAGGTGCGGCGCGTTGGTCATGCTCTCCATGCCGCCGGCCACCAGGGCGTCGGCGCTGCCGGCTACCAGCATGTCGTGCGCGAACATCATGGCGCGCATGCCCGAGCCGCACATCTTGGACAGCGTCACGGCGCCGGTGGCATCGGGCAGCCCGGCACGGCGCATGGCCTGGCGCGCGGGCGCCTGGCCCTGGCCGGCCATGAGGCAATTGCCCATCAGCACCTCGTCCACGGCGTCGCCCGGCAGCGCGGCGCGCTCGACGGCGGCGCGGATGGCCACGGCGCCCAGTTCCCAGGCCTGCAGCGAGGCGAAGTCGCCCAGCAGGCCGCCGATGGGCGTGCGGGCAGCGGAGACGATGACAACGGAATCGGCCATGGCGGGCTCCTCTCTTCTTCCGGTGGCGGATCAGGGGGACAGGATGACACCGCGCTCCTGGCGCCGCTCATGCAGGAACACCCGCACGGCAAAGGGCAGGCCGAAGACGGCGACGGCGTAGCTGCCGGGCTCCAGCGCCGCCATGTCCAGGCCCGCGCCCGCCCGCGGGCCCCGCCTCAGCCCTGCGGCCCGTCCGCGGCGGCCCGGGCCGCGCGCTGGTGGACGAAGCGCTTGTGCGGGTCGTAAGGGAAGACATCGTGCACGTGCCCGGCCAGGATGCGCTGCTTGTGCGTGTTCCAGAACTCGGCGTCGAGCAGGTCGGCGTGGTGCTTCATGAACACCTCGCGCACGCTGGCGTTGCCCAGCAGGAAGGGCGCGAAGGTCTCGGGGAACACGTCCTTGGGGCCCACGCGGTACCAGATCTCGCCCGACATCTCCTCCTCCTCGGTGCGCGGCGTGGGCACCTTGCGGAAGTTGCAGTCGGTCAGGTACTCGATCTCGTCGTAGTCGTAGAACACGACCTTGCCGTTGCGCGTGACGCCGAAGTTCTTCCACAGCATGTCGCCGGGGAAGATGTTGGCCGCCACCAGGTCCTTGATGGCGTTGCCGTACTCGACCACCGCGTGCTCGATCTGCTCGGGCGTGCCTTCCTGCAGGAAGATGTTCAGCGGGATCATCCGGCGCTCGATGTACACGTGCTTGAGGATCACCTCCAGCTGACCGTCGCCGTCGCGGTCGGAGATCTCCACCAGGCTGGGGCAGTAGTGCAGCAGCTCCTCCACCAGGGCGTCCTCGAAGCGCGCGCGCGGGAAGGCCACGTTGCTGTACTCCAGCGTGTCGGCCATGCGCCCGACGCGGTCGTGCGTCTTCACCAGCTGGTACTTGCCCTGCACGAGCTCGCGCGTGGTCTCCTTCGGTGCCGGGAAGAAGTCCTTGATGCACTTGAAGACGAAGGGAAAGCTCGGGAGGTCGAACACCAGCATCACCATGCCCTTGATGCCCGGCGCGATGCGGAACTTGTCGGTCGAGTGGCGCTGGTGGTAGAGGAAGTCGCGGTAGAACAGGTTCTTGCCCTGCTTCTGCAGGCCCAGCGCGCTGTAGATCTCCGAGCGCGGCTTGCGCGGCATCAGGCTGCGCAGGAACTGCACGTAGGCCGCGGGAATCTCCATGTCCACCATGAAGTAGGCCCGCGCGAAGCTGAACAGCAGCAGCAGGTCCTCCTCGCCGAAGAGCACCGCGTCGATGGCCAGCGCCGCGCCCTCCCGCGCATGCAGCACCGGCAGCGCGAAGGAGGTCTCGTGGAAGCCGTTGACGATCTTGCCCACGATGTAGCCGCCCTTGTTGCGGAAGAACATCGAGGACAGGACCTGGATCTGGAAGTTGGTGCGCCAGCGCGTGTCGCCGAGCTGGCGCCGTATCGCCTCCAGCACGTCGCCGATGTCGCGGTCCAGGTCCTCGAAGGGCAGGCTCAGCTGGAAGTTGTGGACGATGCGCAGCAGCGTCTCGCGCAGCGTGGCCGGCGTCGGGTAGTAGGCGCGGTAGGTGGGCGCGGCGGCGGGCTCGTCGTTCTCGATGTACTCGGTCGAGACCGCCGGGCGCACGAAGATGAAGTCGTTGTGGAAGTAACTGCGGTGCAGGATCTTGGTCGTGACCGAGTTGAAGAAGGTCTCGGCCAGCTCGGGCTGGTGGTGGTTGGTCAGCAGCCCGATGTAGTGCAGCTTCACCTGCTGCCAGGTGTCCATGGGCAGGGTAGAGGCCTGGAACTCGGTCTGCAGCCGCTCGGCGGCCTCCTCCACCCGCTTGGCGTAGAACTCGATGCGCTCGCGCTGCGCGCGCTGCTGGCCATGCCAATCCGCGGCCTCGAAGCGCTGCTTGGCCGCGGCGCTGGTCTCGCGGAACAGCCGGTAGTGGCGGTTGAACCCCTCCAGCAGCGCCCCGGCGATGGCGTAGGCGCGGCTGTCGTCCAGCAGGCGCGGGAACAGCTGGGGGTTGTTGAGCATCGAGGTCTCCGGTCCTGGCGTTGTCGTGCGCGCGCGGCCCGCGGCGATCAGGCTTCGGGCGGCACCTCCGCCGGTGCGGCCTCGCGCCCGCGCCGGCGGCCGCGCCCGGGCTCGGC
>JAEYPG010000245.1 GCA_023410975.1 Pseudomonadota bacterium | reverse complement strand
TCACGGGGGCGGGCGCCGCGGTGCCGGTGTCACCGCCGCCGCCACCGCCGCAGCCGGTCGTGGCCAGGGCCACCGCCACGGCGGCGCTCCAGAGCCACTGCACGCGCCGGGGCAGCGAAGACGTCGAGGTGCCGCCAGCGGCGCGCGCCGGGGCGCGGGGGCAGTCCGGAAGGGCAGGAGTACGGTTTTTCATGACGAGCACTCCTCTCAGCGTGCGATGCGCAGGATGCGGCCGTTGTCTTCGTCGGTCAGCACGATCAGTGCACCGTCGGGCGCTTGCTTCACCTGGCGCATGCGCCGGCCCAGGCCGCGGTACAGGGCCGAGCGCGACACCACCTTGCGGCCATTGAGCACCAGGCGCCACAGGGCCTGGTCCTTGAGTGCGGCCACGAAGAGATTGCCGCGCCATTCGGGGAACATCGCTCCGCTGTAGAAGCCGATGCCGCTGGGCGCGATGGAGGTCGGCACCCACCAGGTCTGCGGCTGCTCCAAGCCGGCCGCAGAGGTTTCTCCGCCGACCGGTTTGCAGTTGCCTACCGGAGTGCCGTACTCGCAGCCGTAGGAGATGCGCGGCCAGCCGTAGTCCTGGCCGCGCTCGATGACGTTGACCTCGTCACCTCCTTGAGGCCCGTGCTCGGCCGACCACAGGTCGCCCGTGAAGGGATTCACCGCGAGGCCCTGCGGGTTGCGGTGGCCTCGGCTCCAGATCTCGGGCCGCGCACCGGCCTGGCCGAACCAGGGGTTGTCCGCCGGCACGCTGCCGTCGCGGTTGATGCGCACGATCTTGCCGTGGTGCGAGCCCAGCCATTGCGCCTTGAGGCGCTGGTTTTCGGTGAAATGGTCGCCCAGCGTGACGAAGAGCTTGTTGCCGTTCAGCGCCATGCGCCCGCCGTAGTTGGCGATGCTGACGCCGACCGGCACCTTGGGCGCGGCGCGGAAGATCACGCGCAGGTCGCGCAGGCTGCCGCTCACCAGCCGTGCGCGCGCCACGGCAACGCCCACGGTGTTGTACTGCGGCCCGGTGCCGCGCTCGGTGTAGCTGAGGTAGACCCAGTTGTCGCCGCCGAGCTGTTCCGTGATCACGTCCAGCACGCCGCCCTGTCCACCGACGAAGATGCGCGGCGGCAGCCCGGTGATGCTGGCGATGCTGTTGCCGTTGGCGCTGACCCGGCGCAACCGCCCCGCGCGCTCGGTCACGAGCATGCTGCCGTCCCCCAGGAAATCGACGCCCCACGGATGGTCGAGCCCGGTACGCAGCGTTCGCGCGGCCGGCAGCGCTTCGGCGGCAGCTTCGGCCGCATGCTCCAGGGCCATCGGTTCCTCGGCGCCGCCGCCGGCATCGCCCCCGCCACCGCAGGCCGGCAGCAGTGCTGACAGCCCCGCCATACCTCCCCAACCGACGAACCGGTTGAGCGCCTGGCGCCGCGAACAGTTCGCGGCAAGCACGGGGTCACCCGCGCACTGCAGATCACGCATACGCACCTCAACGACGTTTTTCCGAAAGCCGTGCCGCCTGGAGCCGCTTCGTGTGGCGGCATGACGACATGCGTTTTCAGCAGTTGACGTGCCCAGCGTGGGGGCTTGGCCAATAGGTGGGAGGAAGGGGCACGGCCTCGTGGAATCCCACGAGGTTTTCAAACCGTCCTATCCCGTTCGGGCTGAGCCTGTCGAAGCCTCTGCAACGACATTCGAGCGCCTGTCCTTCGACAAGCTCAGGGCGAACGGGGAAGGTTTGTTCCGGTGACTTCCCAAAACCTCCTTCAGGCCTGTGCCTGCACTTCCATCTGCAGCCGCTGCTGTCCCTGCCAGACGTCCAGCCTCACGCGGTAGGCCAGCCGCGCGGTGTCGGGCAGGGGCGTGACGTGGTTGAACCAGATCGCGTCGCGCAGCACGCCGTGCAGCTTCAGCCGCAGTTTCAGGTGGCGCTCGCCCACCAGGCGCTGCGCCACCACCTGCACCTCGTCGCAGAACAGCGGCGCGTCGAAGGCCTGGCCCCACACCTGCGACTCCAGCGCCTGCACGGTGGCGGCATCGAACCACTGCGGCGGCAGCGGGCCGTCCACGGGCAGCCGGCGCTGCAGCGCCGCGGCATCGAGCTGCTCCTCGGCCACCGCCACCAGCAGCTGCGCGAAGCGCGGAAAGTCGCCCTCCGCCAGCGTGCAGCCCGCCGCCATCGCGTGGCCGCCGAACTTCAGCAGCAGCCCCGGCGCGCGCTTGCTCACCAGGTCCAGCGCGTCGCGTAGGTGGAAGCCCGGGATGGAGCGGCCCGAGCCCTTGAGCAGCCCGTCCTGGCCGCGCGCGAAGACGAAGGTGGGCCGGTGCAGCCGCTCCTTGAGCCGCCCGGCCACGATGCCGACCACGCCCTCGTGGAAGTCGGGGTCGTACAGCGCCACGGCGGCCGGGGAGTCGGTTTCCTCGCCCTCGGGCGCGAGCTGCACCAGCAGGTGCTCGGCCTGCTCGCGCATGCCGGCCTCCACCTCGCGGCGCTCGCGGTTGATGGCATCGAGCTGCTGCGCCAGCTCGCGCGCGCGCGCCGGGTCGTCGGTGAGCAGGCACTCGATGCCCAGCGTCATGTCCGCCAGCCGCCCGGCGGCGTTGACGCGCGGGCCCAGCGCGAAGCCGAAGTCGAAGGCACTGGCGCGCAGCGGGTCACGCCCGGCCGCGCTGAACAGCGCCTCGATGCCCGGCTGCATGCGCCCGGCGCGGATGCGCTTGAGGCCCTGCGACACCAGGCGGCGGTTGTTGGCGTCGAGCTTGACCACGTCGGCCACGGTGCCCAGTGCGACGAGGTCGAGCAGGGCGTCCAGCTTGGGCTGCGTCTTGAGGTCGAAGCGCCCGCGCGTGCGCAGCTCGGCCCGCAGCGCCAGCAGCACGTAGAACATCACGCCCACGCCCGCCAGCGACTTGCTCTCGAAATCGCAGCCGGGCTGGCTGGGGTTCACGATGACGTTGGCATCAGGAAGCTGCACCTGGCCGGCCTCGACGGCGGGGAGGTGGTGGTCGGTGACCAGCACGTCGATGCCGAGCTGCCGTGCATGCGCCACGCCCGCGAGGCTGGCGATGCCGTTGTCCACCGTCACCAGCAGGTCCGGCCGCAGCGGGCGTGCCAGGTCCACGATGGTCGGGCTCAGGCCGTAGCCGTGCACGGCGCGGTCGGGCACCACGTAGCACAGCGCATCGGGTGCGGCGCCGAGCATGCGCAGGCCGCGCAGGGCGACGGCGCAGGCGGTGGCGCCGTCGCAGTCGTAGTCGGCCACGATGCAGATGCGGCGGCCGGCGGCGATGGCATCGGCCAGCAGCTGCGCCGCTTCGCGCGCGCCCTTCAGGCCGTGCGGCGGCAGCAGGCGGCCGAGGCCGGTGTCGAGTTCTT
>JAEYPG010000228.1 GCA_023410975.1 Pseudomonadota bacterium | reverse complement strand
GCCGGACACCGCCGCTGGCGCGGCGTGCCGGCCGCGAGCGCCCTGCCGCAGGCCCTGGGCTGGATCGAGGACGCCTTCTTCCTGGGCGACCCGATGGACGCGCGCGGCTGGCCCCTGCTGGACCTGCTGGCGCCGCACGCGCTGGCCGCCATGCACTGGGCCGACGAAGCCGGCATGGCCGGCGCGACGGCCGGGCTGCTGGGCCAGGCCGGGCTGCTCTTCTACGCCCAGGCGCGCCATGCCGAGGCCGAGCCGCTGATGCGCCGCGCCGTGGCCGTGACCGAAGCCGGCTTCGGGCGGCAGCACCTGCGGGTGGCGACGGCCCTCAACAATCTGGCGCAGCTGCTGCAGGACACGCAGCGCCTGGACGAGGCCCAGACGTGCATGCGCCGCGCCCTGGCCATCGACGAGGCCCGCCTGGGCAAGGAACACCCCGCCGTGGCGCTGCGCCTGAGCAACCTGGCCCTGTTGCTGAAGGCTGCGGGCCGCGCAGCCGAGGCCGAGCCGCTGCTGCGCCGCGCGCTGGCCATCGACGAGGCCCGCCTGGGCAAGGAACACCCCGCCGTGGCGCGCGACCTGGGCAACCTGGCCGCGCTGCTGAAGGCCAGGAACCGCCCGGACGAGGCCGAGCCGCTGCTGCAGCAGGCCGTGGCCCTGGCCGAGACCGGCGCCGGCCCGGCCTCCGTGGAGGCCGCGATCCCCCTGGGCAACCTGGCCCTGCTGCTGCACCACGTCCGCCGCCTGGACGAGGCCGAGCCGCTGATGCGCCGCGCGCTGGGCCAGTTCAGCGCCGGCCTGGGCGCCGGGCACCCGTCCTCGATCACCGTAAAGGGCAACTACACGGCGCTGCTTCGGGATCTGGGCCGGACGGAAGAGGAGATCGAGGTGGCGCTGGAGGAGCTGGGGGCGGTGGGATAGACAGGGCGGCAGGCGGGGGAAGGCTGAAAAGCGCAACGCCCCCTCAAATCCCCAACGGGTCCACGTCCACCGCCCAGCGCAACACCCCCTTGTGCACCGAGCGCAGCCCGTGCAGCACCGGCAGCCACTGCGCCAGCAGCCGCTGCAGTGCCACGCGCGAGGGGGCCTCCAGCAGCATCTGCATGCGCTCCACGTCCGCCACGCGCGCCACCGGCGGCGGCACGGGCGGGTAGACCAGCACCTCCGCCGCCTCGGCGAAGCCGTTGGCCTGTGCCGCCGCGTCCTCCAGGAAAGCCGCCGCCGCCTCCGGCGTGCGCGCCTCCGCGCGCAGCAGCGCCAGGTGCGTGAAGGGCGGCAGCCCCGCCATCTCGCGCTCCTGCAGCTGCGAGGCGGCGAAGCTCTCGAAGTCGTGCCGGCGCAGCGCGGCGTAGAGGGCATGCGCGGGATGCCAGGTCTGCAGCCACATCTGGCTGCGCGCGGCCTGGCGCGCGTCGCGGCCGGCACGGCCCGCCGCCTGCATCAGCAGCGCGAACAGCCGCTCGGGCGCGCGGAAATCGCTGGCGAAGAGCGCGCTGTCCGGATTCACCGCCGCCACCAGCGTGATGCGCCTGAAGTCATGGCCCTTGGCGATCATCTGCGTGCCCACCAGCACGTCCACCTCGCCGGCATGCACCTCGGCCAGCCGCGCCTGCAGCGAGCCGGCGGCGCGGGTGGTGTCGGCGTCGATGCGCGCCACGCGCGCCCCGGGCAGCGCCTGCGCGATCTGCTCCTCCAGCCGCTCGGTGCCCCGGCCCAGCGGCTGCAGGTCCTGGTTGCCGCACTGCGGACAGGCGCGCGGCACGCGCTCGGTGAAGCCGCAATGGTGGCAACGCAGCGTGCGGTCGCTGCGGTGGAACACGCGCCAGGCACTGCAGTGCGGGCAGCCGCTCTTCCAGCCGCATTCGGTGCAGTGCAGCACCGGCGCGTAGCCGCGGCGGTTCAGGAACAGCAGGCTCTGCTCGCCCAGCGCCAGCCGCTCGCGCAGCGCGTCCACCAGCTGCGGCGACAGCGCCACCGTCACGCCGTGCGCGCGCGGCAGCAGGTTCATGTCCACCAGCTTGACCTCGGGCAGCGCGCCGCCGCCGATGCGCTGCGCCAGGTCCAGCCGCCGGTACTTCCCCTGCAGCGCGTGCTGCCAGCTCTCCAGCGAGGGCGTGGCCGAGCCCAGCAGCACCGGCACGCGCTCCAGCCGTGCGCGGTAGACGGCCAGGTCGCGCGCGGAGTAGCGCGCGCCCTCCTGCTGCTTGTAGGAGGGGTCGTGCTCCTCGTCCACGACGATCAGGCCCAGCCGCGGCAGCGAGGCGAACACCGCCAGCCGCGTGCCCAGCACCAGGTCCGCCAGCCCCAGGTGCGCCAGCAGCCAGTTCTTCAGGCGCTGCGCGGGCGTGAGGCCGCTGTGCAGCGACACCAGCCGCCGGCCCTTGAAGCGCTCGGCAAAGCGGGCCTCCAACTGCGGCGTGAGGTTGATTTCCGGCACCAGCACCAGCGCCTGCCGACCCGCGGCCAGCGTGTGCGCGGCGGCCTGCAGGTACACCTCGGTCTTGCCGCTGCCGGTGACGCCGTGCAGCAGGTACGTGCCCTCGGCCGCGCCGGTGACGGCATCCACCGCGGCGCGCTGCGCCTCGGTCAGCGGCGGCGCCTCGGTGCCGGCGCGGCCGGGCGGCACTGCCGTTTTCACCGTTTCTGCTTGCGCTGCAGCAGAGGCCGCCTCTGCCGGATTTGCCGGCTCTGCCGATTCGCCCTCGTCGTCGGCCTCTTCGTCCGCCACTGCGGCGCCCTGCTCCACCGCCTTGCGCAGCCGCGCGATGCGCCGCGCCAGCTTGGTGTCGTCGAGCTTGCGCAACTCCGGCGGCAGCACCGACAGCGCCACCTCGCCCAGGCCGCGCTGGTAGTAGGCGGCCGTGAAGCCCACCAGCCGCCGCCACGCGGCGGACAGCGGCGGCAGCGCGTGCAGCACCTGCGCCACGGGGCGCAGCGCGGACTCGTCCAGCGCGGGCAAGGAGGGATCGGGCGGCGGCGCGTCCCACACCAGGCCCGGCACCTCGCGCCGGCCCAGCGGCACGCGCACCAGGCTGCCCGGCGGCAGCGGCTCGCCCAGGTAGTCCAGCAGGCCGCCCAGGCCGCTGTACTGCGGTGCCTCGACGGCCACCGTCAGCCGTTCAGTCATGCGTTCCAGACAGGCTGTGGATAACTTTGTGGGAAAGCTGCGCGCCGCAGGTTCACAGGCTGTGCGCAGCCGGGATGCTCATCGTGCCGCGACCTGCAACACGAAGAAATTCATCAATCAGATCAACGGCTTAACGCTATTCCGCGCCATCCGGTCGACCTGAAATGATGCTTTCGGCAGGCTCAGATCGCAGAGCTGATTTGGTGGACAAGTCAAGCCCCGCGAATCAAAAAAGCGCTACAGCGCGCGTTCAAGCCGCCGCGCGCAGGCGGCGCGAGTGCTCGTGCACCGTGTCCACCAGCACTTTGACGTGCTCCGGCGGCGTGTACTGGCTGATGCCGTGGCCCAGGTTGAACACATGGCCGCCGAAGCCGCCGTCGGCCCGCTTCGGGTTGCCGAAGCTGTCCAGCACGCGCTTGGCCTCGGCCTCGATGGCTTCGGGCGGGGCGAACAGGATGTTCGGGTCCAGGTTGCCCTGCAGCGCGACGCGGTCGTCCACGCGGCGGCGCGCCTGCGCCAGGTTCACGGTCCAGTCCACGCCCAGCACGTCGGGCACGGCCTCGCCGCCGAGCATGTCTTCCAGCCACAGGCCGCCGCCCTTGGTGAAGACGATGTGCGGAATGCGCTGGCCCTCGTGCTCGCGCTTGAGCTGCTTCAGCACGCGCTGGGTGTAGGCCAGGCTGAACTGCTGGAAGGCGCCGTCGGCGAGCACGCCGCCCCAGCTGTCGAACACCATCACCGCCTGGGCGCCGGCTTCGATCTGCGCGTTCAGGTACGCCGCCACGGTGTCGGCGTTGAGGGACAGGATGCGGTGCATCAGGTCCGGGCGCGAATACAGCATGGACTTGACCAGCCGGTAGTCGTCGCTGCCCGCGCCTTCGACCATGTAGCAGGCCAGCGTCCAGGGGCTGCCGGAGAAGCCGATCAGCGGCACGCGGCCGTTGAGCGCCTTGCGGATGGAGCTGACCGCGTCGAAGACGTACTGCAGCTTGGCCATGTCCGGCACTTCGAGCTTGGCCACGGCCGCCTCGTCGCGCACCGGGTGCGCGAAGCGCGGACCCTCGCCGGCGGCGAAGCTCAGGCCGAGGCCCATGGCGTCCGGCACGGTGAGGATGTCGGAGAACAGGATCGCGGCGTCGAGCGCGTAGCGCTCCAGCGGCTGCAGCGTCACTTCCGTGGCAAAGGCCGGGTTGGTGGCCAGCCCCATGAAGCTCCCGGCTTGCGCGCGCGTGGCGCAGTACTCCGGCAGGTAGCGCCCGGCCTGGCGCATCAGCCACACGGGCGTGTGTTCGGTAGGCTGGCGCAGGCAGGCGCGCAGGAAACTGTCGTTGGCAAGCGGTGCGGTCATCCCGCGATTATCCCGCTGCGCCATCCCGCGTCCGGGTGCGCCACATGCTGGGATAGCATCCCCGGGGAATCCCATCACGGAGGAACGGATATGCGCATGCGCTGGCTCCTGGCCTGTCTCGCCGCCCTGCTGCTCTCGGGCTGCGGCTACAACCAATTCCAGGTCCTGGACGAGCAGACCAAGGCGGCCTGGGCCGAAGTGCTCAACCAGTACCAGCGGCGCGCGGACCTGATTCCGAACCTCGTCAACACGGTCAAGGGCGAGGCCAACTTCGAGCAGGAGACGCTCACGCGCGTCATCGAGGCCCGCGCCAAGGCCACCAGCGTGCAGGTCACGCCCGAGACGCTGAACGACCCGCAGGCACTGCAGCGCTTCCAGCAGGCGCAGGGCGAGCTCTCCAGCGCGCTGTCGCGGCTGCTGGTGGTGAGCGAGCGTTACCCGAACCTGCGTGCCAACCAGGGCTTCCAGGACCTGCGCGTGCAGCTCGAAGGCACGGAGAACCGCATCACCGTGGCACGCAACCGCTACATCAAGACGGTGACCGACTACAACGTGCTGGCGCGCAGCTTCCCCACCAACCTGACCGCCATGGTGTTCGGCTACCAGCCCAAGGCCAGCTTCACGGTGCAGAACGAGGCCGAGATCTCCCGCCCGCCCAGCGTGGACTTCGGCACCCCGTCGCGCAGCACGCCGCCCGCGACGACCACGCCCACGGCACCGATGGCGCCCTCGCTGCCGGCCAGCCCGGCTTCGCGCTGAGGCTGCCATGGGGCGCCGCCTGCGCGCTGCCTTCCTCCCGGGCACGGGGCGGGCGGCGCTGACGCTGTGCACGCTGCTGGCCCTGCTGTGCGCGCTGCTGCTGCCGCGCCCAGCCGCGGCGCAGGACGTGCTGCCAGTGCCCGCGCTCAGCAGCCGCGTCATCGACCAGACCGGCACCCTGGGCGCCGGCCAGCGCCAGTCGCTGGAGGCGCGGCTGGCCGAGCTGGAGCGCGAGACCGGCACGCAGCTGGTGATCCTGATGGTGCCGAGCACGGCGCCGGAGGACATCGCCGCCTATGCGCAGCGGGTGGGCGACCAGTGGAAGATCGGCCGCCGCGAAGTGGGCGACGGGCTGCTGCTGGTGGTGGCCAAGAACGACCGGCGCGTGCGCATCGAGGTGGCCAAGGCGCTGGAAGGCGCGATTCCGGACCTGGCGGCCAAGCGCGTGATCGACCGCGCCATCACGCCCGCCTTCCGCGCCGGCGATTTCGCGGGCGGGCTGCGGGCGGCAGTGGACGAGCTGGCCGAGCTGGTGCGTGCGGAGAAGCTGCCGGCGCCGGCCTCCTCGCCCGACGGCTGGAGCGGCGCGCATTCGGGCTCGCCGCGCGACGCCGAGCGCGGGCTGCAGCTGCAGGACCTGGGGCTGTTCTTCTTCATCGGCGTGCCGGTGATCGGGGCGATCCTGACCGGCGTGCTGGGCCGAAAGCTGGGGGCGCTGGCCACCGGCGGCGCCACGGGCGGATTGGCCTGGCTGTTCGGCGGCAGCCTGGTGCTGGCCCTCGCCGCGGCCGCGGTGGCGCTGGTGCTGGTGGGCGTGCTGGGCATCGGCTCCTCGGGGCGCCGCGGACGCGGCGGCCGGGGCGGGCCGCCGATCATCTTCCCCGGCGGCGGCTGGGGCCGTGGCGGTGGCAGCTGGGGCGGAGGTGGAGGCGGCTTCGGTTCCGGCGGCGGCGGGGACTTCGGCGGCGGCGGCGCCTCGGGGAGGTGGTGATGAACCGGCTGACGCGGCTGTTGAGGCACCGCCTCTTCGACGAGGCCGATGCGCACAAGGCGCTGGGCGACGCGGCGCTGGAGCGCGTCGGGGCGCGCGTGCGCGAGAGCGAGACGCGGCACAGCGGCGAGATCCGCGTGTGCGTGGAGGCAGGGCTGCCGCTGTCCTACCTCTGGCGCGGCGCCAGCGCGCGGGAACGGGCAGTGACGATGTTCGGCAAGCTGCGCGTGTGGGACACCGAGGCCAACAACGGCGTGCTGATCTACCTGCTGCTGGCCGAGCACGCGATCGAGATCGTGGCCGACCGCGGCATCGACCGGCACGTGGGCGCGCAGGGCTGGCACCACATCCTCGACAGCATGCGCGCGCAGTTCCACGACGGGCACTTCGAGGCCGGGCTGATGGCGGCGGTGGAAGCGGTGGATGCGCTGCTGGTGCGGCACTTCGCGCTGCAGCCGGGGCAGGCGAATCCGAACGAGCTGCCGGATGCGCCTTGGAGGGTGTGATTCCAACTTCAAGTCGTCAGTGAAAGTTCACCGTTCGCCCTGAGCCCTTCGACAAGCTCAGGACAGGCTTGTCGAAGGGCCTGTTGGCCGGTTGTGCCAGGGGCTTCGACAAGCTCAGCC
>JAEYPG010000226.1 GCA_023410975.1 Pseudomonadota bacterium | reverse complement strand
CGTTTCGACGGAGCGCGCATCGTGTTGTTCAATACCGTGCTGTTCACCGGCAACGCCAATCCGTTGCTGGCCCAGGAAATCGCAACCCACCTGGGCGTCGAGGTCGGCAAGGCCGCGGTCGGCCGCTTCTCCGATGGCGAAGTCACGGTCGAGATCCAGCAGAACGTGCGTGCGCGCGACGTGTTCGTGGTGCAGTCCACCTGCGCTCCGACCAACGAGAACCTGATGGAATTGCTCATCATGGTCGATGCGCTCAAGCGTGCCAGCGCACGCCGCATCACCGCCGTGATGCCGTACTTCGGTTACGCGCGCCAGGACCGCCGTCCGCGCTCCACCCGCGTGCCCATCAGCGCTAAGGTCGTCGCCAACCTGCTGGAAACCGTGGGCGTGGAGCGCGTGCTGACCATGGACCTGCACGCCGACCAGATCCAGGGTTTCTTCGACATCCCGGTGGACAACATCTACGCCTCGCCGGTGCTGCTGTCGGACCTCAAGAGCCGCAGCTACTCCGACCTGGTGGTGGTGTCGCCCGACGTGGGCGGTGTGGTGCGTGCCCGCGCACTGGCCAAGCAGCTGGGCTGCGACCTGGCCATCATCGACAAGCGCCGCCCGGCCGCCAACGTCTCGGAAGTGATGCACGTCATCGGCGAGATCGAAGGCCGCAACTGCGTGATCATGGACGACATGATCGACACCGCCGGCACGCTGGTGAAGGCTGCCGAGGTGCTCAAGGACCGCGGCGCCAAGAACGTGTACGCCTACTGCACGCACGCCGTGTTCTCCGGCCCGGCCATCGACCGCATCCAGAGCTCGGCGCTGGACGAGGTGGTGATCACCAACACCATCCCCATGAGCGACGCCGCCCGCGGCTGCCGCAAGATCCGCCAGCTCTCGGTGGCCTTCCTGTTCGCCGAGACCATCCGCCGCATCTCTGACGGCGAGTCGGTGACTTCGCTGTTCGCCGAACAGAACAACAACTTCTGATGGATGGGGCACCGCGGGTGCCTTTTCCTTTTCGTTGCAGGTCTCAACCACCTGCCTACACCTTGGGCAGCCTGGTCGCGGGTGCCCGATTCACTTGGAGTGAAGCATGAAATTCGTCGCCTTTGAGCGCACCCTGCAGGGGACCGGAGCGAGCCGCCGCCTGCGCATTGCCGGCAAGGTGCCCGGCATCGTCTACGGCGCCGGCGAGCCGGCCATGATCGAGCTGGACCACAACGCGCTGTTCCACGCCCTGAAGAAGGAAGCCTTCCACAGCTCGCTGCTGGACATGGAGTTCAACGGCCAGACCTCCAAGGTCATCCTGCGTGACTACCAGATGCACGCTTGGAAGCCGATCGTGCTGCACATCGACTTCCAGCGCGTGGACGAGACCACCCGCCTGCACAAGAAGGTGCCGCTGCACTTCGTGAACGAAGAGAACTCGCCGGCCGTCAAGACCGACAAGTGCACCGTGGCCCACGTCACCACCGAGATCGAAGTCGAGTGCCTGGCCGCCCAGCTGCCCGAGTTCCTGACCGTGGACCTGGGCGAGCTGGTCAATGGCCAGTCGCTGCACGCTTCCGACCTGAAGCTGCCGGCCAACGTGAAGCTGGTCAACCGCGGCCGCAACCCGGTGATCGCCGTGGCCAACCCGCCCAAGGCCGAGGAAGAGATCATCGCTCCGGTAGTGGCTGCCGCTCCGGCCAAGGGCAAGAAGGGCAAGAAGTAATGCCCGGGAGCGCGAGCTCCCTTGCTCCTCGAAAAAGCCCCGCCGCGCGGGGCTTTTTTCATGGGCCGCCGACCGGGCTCAGGCTGCGTTGATGCAGCTCGACGCCACGCCGCCGGCACCCCGCTCAACCGCCTCGCGATAATCCCATCCCATGATTCGACTGCTGGTGGGCCTCGGCAACCCGGGCCCGGACTACGAGGACACGCGCCACAACGCCGGCTTCTGGTGGATCGACGCCGTGGCGCGACAGTTGCGCACGACGTTGGTACCCGAGCGCAGCTACTGGGGCTTGGTGGCGCGCGTGAACCGCCCCGAGGGCCCGCTATGGCTGCTGGAGCCCCAGACCTACATGAACCTCTCGGGCAAGTCGGTGGCGGCGTTGGCGCGCTTCTTCAAGATCGCCCCTGACGAGATCCTGGTGGCGCACGACGAACTGGACGTGCTGCCGGGCCAGATGAAGCTCAAGCGCGGCGGCAGCCACGCCGGCCACAATGGCCTCAAGGACATGCAAGCCCAGCTCGGCAGCGCCGACTTCTGGCGGCTGCGCCTGGGCATCGGCCATCCGGGCGTGAAGGCCGAGGTCGTGAACTACGTGCTGAAGAAGCCCTCTCCTACCGACCGCGAGGCCATCCACCAGTGCATCGACAAGTCGCTGCAGGTGCTGGACCTGTTGCTGGCGGGCGACATGGAACGCGCCACCATGAAACTCAACGTCCGTCCGCCCCGGCCCAAGCCGCCACGTCCCGAGGCACCACCGAAGCCTCCCGAGGGCAGCGGCATCGCCTGAGCCGAGCCCGGACCAACCCCTGCACAAACGACAAGGCCGGCATGTGCCGGCCTGTAGCGGGAAGCGCGTCGGTCGGGCGTCAGCTGGACTGCACCGCTGCGGCCTGCAGCCGCCGGTACTTGGCCCAGAGCGTTTCCTTGTCTTCCGTGCGCTGCGGGTTCACGGGAATGCAGCTCACGGGGCAAACCTGCACGCACTGCGGCTCGTCGAAGTGGCCCACGCACTCGGTGCATCGATCCGGGTCGATCTCGTAGAACTCCAGCCCCAGCGAGATGGCTTGGTTCGGGCACTCGGGCTCGCAGACATCACAGTTGATGCACTCGTCAGTGATCATGAGCGCCATCAACGCTCTCCTTTAACTACGGTTGGTGGCGCGGCAGGCGGCGGTCAGGGCCGGGCCACGCGCTCTTGCAGGCGGCGGAGCACGAAGGGTGCCACGAACTTGGAGACATCACCGCCCAGGGTGGCAATCTCGCGCACGAAGGTGCCGCTGACGAACTGGTACTGGTCGCTGGGCGTGAGGAACAGGGTTTCGACGTCCGGCATGAGCTGGCGGTTCATGCCCGCCATCTGGAACTCGTACTCGAAGTCGCTGACCGCGCGCAGGCCCCGCACCACCACCTTGCCGCCATGCTCGACCACGAAGTCCCGCAGCAGGCCGCGGAAGGCGATCACCTCCACGTTGGGATAGGCCCGCGCCGCCTCGCGCGCGATGTCCAGGCGCTCCTCGACGCTGAACATGGTGCGCTTGTGGTGGCCGGCGGCCACGGCCAGGATCAGCCGCTCGAACAGCCGGCTGGCGCGGCGCATGAGGTCCTCGTGCCCCAGCGTCAGCGGGTCGAAGGTGCCCGGGTAGACGGCGGTGAGCCGCGTGGAGCTGGTCATGGCTGGACCTCCGGTGGTGAAGCGGTGCCGAGCGCATCCTCGCGCTGCAGCAGATGGAAGAAAACGGCGCCGGCCCGCCCATGCCGGTACAGCCGCAGCCCCGCAGGCGCCGCCGCCAGCAGCGTCGGTGCCTCCAGGTACACGAACCCGCCTTCGGCCAGCAGCGGGCGTGCCGCCGCCATCGAGGCGTCGAACAGATCGGCATCGAAAGGCGGATCCAGCAGCACCAGCTCGAAGCTCGCCGGCGCGGCGCTGCACATCCAGGCGAGGGCCTCGGCCTGGCGCACTTCGAGCTGCGTGGCCTTCAGGCGCTGCTGCGTGGCGCGCAGGCTGGCCACGAGCTGCGCATCACGCTCCAGCAGCACCACTTTCGCGGCGCCGCGCGAGGCGGCCTCGAAACCCAGCGCGCCGCTGCCCGCGTAGGCGTCGAGCACGCGCCAGCCCGCGAGCTCCTGGCCCAGCCAGTTGAAGAGGGTTTCGCGCACCCGGTCCGGCGTGGGCCGCAGCCCAGGCTTGTCCGCCACCGGCAGCTTGCTGCGCTTCCACAGCCCGCCGATGAGCCGCACCTCGCGCGGCGCGGTGGGTGCGG
>JAEYPG010000201.1 GCA_023410975.1 Pseudomonadota bacterium | reverse complement strand
TGTTTCGAGAGTGAAGTAAATCCCGTTCGGGCTGAGCCTGTCGAAGCCCCCGGCGCAGCCGGCCAACAGGCCCTTCGACAAGCTCAGGGCGAACGGCAATCTTTCACTGACAAGTTGGCGTTGGAATCAGGTGCGCCATGTGCTCAACGCCCCGTCAGCTCGAACACCTGCGGCGTGGTCAGCGCCTCGGGCCGCAGCACGTGGTCGAGCTGGGCCTGCGTCAGCAGCCCCTTCTCCAGCACGATGCGGTAGACGCTGCCGCCCGTGGCGTGGGCCTCGCGCGCCACGGCGGTGGCCTGCTTGTAGCCGATGTAGGGGTTCAGGGCGGTGACCACGCCGATGGAGTCGCGCACCGTGGCCGCCAGGTGCTCGCGGTTGGCGGTGATGCCGTCCACGCAGCGCTCGGCCAGCGTCAGGCAGCCGTTGCGCAGGTGGTTCACGCTCTTGAACAGGCTGTGCGCAATGACCGGCTCGAAGGCGTTGAGCTGCAGCTGCCCCGCTTCGGCCGCGAAGCTCACCGTCAGGTCGTTGCCGATCACTTCGAAGGCGATCTGGTTCACCACCTCCGGGATCACCGGGTTCACCTTGCCCGGCATGATCGACGAGCCCGCCTGCATCGGCGGCAGGTTGATCTCGCCCAGGCCGGCGCGCGGGCCGCTGGAGAGCAGCCGCAGGTCGTTGCAGGTCTTGGACAGCTTCACCGCCACGCGCTTGAGCACGCCCGAGAGCTGCACGAAGGCACCGCAGTCCTGCGTGGCCTCGACCAGGTTGGGCGCGGTCAACAGCGGCAGGCCGGTCACGGCCGCCAGGTGCTCGCGCACGCGCGCCGCGTAGTCCGGGTGCGCCGTGATGCCGGTGCCGATGGCCGTGCCGCCGAGGTTGATCTCGTGCATCAGCGCCACCGCCTCGCGCAGCCGCTGCTCGTCCTCGCCCAGCATGGTGGCGTAGGTGGAGAACTCCTGGCCCAGCGTCATGGGCACCGCGTCCTGCAGCTGCGTGCGGCCCATCTTGAGCACGTCGCCGAACTCCAGCGCCTTGCGCTCGAAGGCGCGGCGCAGCACGGCCATCGCGTCCAGCAGGCGCTGGATGCCGAAGTGCGCCGCCAGGCGCAGCGCCGTCGGGTACACGTCGTTGGTGCTCTGGCCGAGGTTGACGTGGTCGTTCGGATGCAGGTGCTGGTACTCGCCCTTGGCATGCCCCAGCAGCTCCAGCGCGCGGTTGGCGATCACCTCGTTGGCGTTCATGTTGGTCGAGGTGCCCGCGCCGCCCTGGATCACGTCCACCACGAAATGCTCGTGCAGCCTGCCTTCGCGCAGCTCGCGGCAGGCGCGGGCGATGGCGTCGGCGTGCGTGGCATTGAGCAGGCCCAGGTCCTGGTTGGCGCGCGCGGCAGCTTCCTTGATGCAGGCCAGCGCGTGGATCAGGTCGGGGTAGATGGAAATGGCCGTGCCGGTGATGGGGAAGTTCTCCACGGCCCGCAGCGTGTGCACGCCGTAGTAGGCCTGGGCCGGTACCGCGCGCTCGCCCAGCAGGTCGTGCTCGATGCGGGTCACGGAAGCGTCGCAAGCGGTGGTTGCGGTGTCGATGGCGAGGTTGCTCATGGCTTGTAGGGGGAGAGAGTCCGGGCTTCGCCGCAGCGGAACCGCTGCGCGTTTTCGTTGCTCAATCCATGGCCGTGAGCTTAGGAATCGCCCCCTGGGGCGTCCAATGACGATGCGGCGGGGCCTCATGCATCGCGCATGCGCCCATGCGCGGCGTGCATGAGGGCTTGCGCGGCGCGCATGACATGCGCGGGATGCGCAAACCCCCGGACCGCAGCGCCTCACCGGGGACGCCATGCGGACTTGGGGCTTTCCCTAGGCGGGCCGCCTCAAAGCAGCCCGAGCTTGCGCAGCCGGTACGCCATCTGCGGCCGCGTCAGGCCCAGCACGCGCGCGGCCTCGGCCACGTTGTAGCGGGCTTCCTGCAGCACCTGCGCGTAGCGGGCCTTGTCTGGCTCGGCTGCAGGCTTGGGCGCCTGCGGCGGCGCCCCGGTGGCGAGATGGCCGGATTCGTCCAGCCCCACGCCGTGGCCCGGCACCTCGCCGCTGCGGAAGAGGTGGTGCACGTCGATGGGCTCGTCCGGGTTGGCCAGGATCACCGCCCGCTCCACCAGGTTCTGCAGCTCGCGCACGTTGCCGGGGAACTCGTACTGCACCAGCGTGCGCACCGCGCGCGGCGTGAAGCCCGGCACCCGGCGCCCATGCAGCGCGCCGTAGCGGCGCAGGAAGGCCTCCATCAGCAGCGGGATGTCGTCGCGCCGCTCCCTGAGCGGCGGGAGCTGGATCGGGAACACGTTGAGGCGGAACAGCAGGTCCTCGCGGAAGCGGCCGGCCGCCACCTCCTGGCGCAGGTCCACGTTGCTGGCCGCCACCACCCGCACGTCCACCGGGATCTCGCGCGTGCCGCCCACGCGCTCGATCACGCGCTCCTGCAGCGCGCGCAACAGCTTGCCCTGCGCCACCAGGCTCAGCGATGCGATCTCGTCCAGGAACAGCGTGCCGCGCTGCGCGCGCTCGAAGCGCCCGGGCCGCGAAGTGTTGGCGCCGGTGTAGGCGCCGCGCTCCACGCCGAAAAGCTCGGCCTCGATCAGCGAGTCGGGAATGGCGGCGCAGTTGAGCGCGACGAAGGGTTGGCCATGGCGCGGGCTGACGCGGTGCAGCGTGCGGGCGAACAGCTCCTTGCCCACGCCCGAGGCGCCGGTGAAGAGCACGGTGGCCGTGGTGGGCGCCACGCGCTCGATGAGATGGCGCGCAGCGCTGAAAGCCGCCGAGATGCCG